>NZ_JBILJQ010000012.1:0-82629 GCF_044377145.1 Aquimonas sp. | reverse complement strand
CGTGACCCTGCCCAGTGAACTCGGAAGCAACGAGATCGCAAGCATGAGCGAATCCGCCACTCAGGAGAACGAATGACAGCTATCTGGTGAACAGGCTGTCTCAAAGGGGTTGACGCGTTCCGATTGGATGGTTTCGGAATGCGTTCTTTTTGGTGTGTTTTCGCTTCGATGTTGGTGTTGTCCGCCTGTGCTTCTTCGCCTTCAGCACGGCTTGACTTCGGCCCGCCGGCACTCGCGCCGGTGCCGTTCGGCAAGTACTACCGCGGTGTGCCGGAGCGGGTGCCGCAAAGCCATCTGCCCAGTACCAGCGTGCTGGCCACGACCGAGCTGCGGGTCAGTCGGGCGCGTCTCGATACGCCGGACCCGCTGACGCAGAACTACGAGGTGCAGCTCAAAGTTGTGCCGGCCCGCAACGATCGCCCGGAGGGCCTGTATGCGGTCTGGATGACCGGACGGCAGCAGCCGGATCGCAGCACCTTGACGCGATTGGCGCTCGCCTACAGCACCAACGGGGGACGCAACTTTCAGCCGATCCCAAGCCCATTCAGTGATGTGCCTCGGAGCATCCACTTCGATCCCACGCTGGAATACGACCCCGGCAGCGACAGCCTGCTCGTCAGCAAGATGCTGGACCGGGAGAACTTTGAACGGACCCTGTGGATGGCCAAGAGCCTTCCGGGCTCGCCTGACCGCATCGGTGCTGGCCGCATCGTCGAGCAGCCCTTCTACGTGAGATTGGACAAGGGTTGGCTGGCGGCTGGCACCGATACCCAGGGCCAAGCGGTGATCTATCACACCGATATCAGTGGCGTGCGTGCCAGTCGCGATGGTGGGGAGACCTGGGCGGATCCTCAAAACGTCAACAACGTCCTTAACCTGCTGCAGCCGTTGGTGCTGGCCGATGGCCGCCTGTTCATCAGCTATCTCGGGCGTGCCGGCGACAACTCCGCGCAGGCGCTGTTCGTTGCAGGCGATTCGGAGGCCTCGAGCTCGCTGCGCTTCCCTGCCAGCCTGCACGACTTCGCTGGCAGTTTCACTGAGCTCACGGGATCTGCGGTCGCCGGTGGCTTTCGCGTTGCGCCGGCAGCCGTGGTGGCACAGTCGCCGGTCGATGGCCGCCTGTTCGCGGTTCTGCATGATGTGACCGCACGCCGCGCGGGTGCGCCGCGCGATCTTGATGTCGACGTGTTGCTGCGCGTATCGAGTGACGGCGGCCGCAGCTGGGGCGCCGCGCGCAATCTCAGCGCGGGGCTTGCGGCCTACTCCGACCAGTTCATGCCCTGGCTGGATATCGATGCGGCCGGCGGCTTGCACCTGATCTACTTCGAAACCGGCACGGGCCCGCAGGCGGATGAACGCGAGTCGGTGGATGTGCACCTCTGGTATGCACGCAGCCTGGACGCGGGCGCCAGCTGGCAGCGGACACGGCTGACGCCGGAACCGATCCCGTCGCAGCTGACGTGGTGGGCGCCGAATGGTGTCCTCGGCAGTTCAGGGAACCATCCAGCGTTCCAGTTCATCGGTGACTACATCAGCCTTGTCAGCGGCAGCGATGCCGTGTTTGCCGGGCATCCGGTCTATGAGAACGGCACCCTCGGCATGGCGGTGAGCCGGATCGAACTGTCCACCGCGCCGTCGGCCTCGCCGAGCAATCCGCTGGCCTTGGCAGGGCTGTGGTACGAACCCGCCACGAATGGGCAGGGCTTCCAGATCGACTGGATCGAAGGGGATGTGATGACCGTGGTGTTCTTCGGCCACCGTGATTCCGGCCAGAACCTGTTCCTGACCGGCCTTCACAGCGGGCGGCCGAGCTTCGGCGAGACGCTGCGCATTCCGCTGCAGCAGGTCAGCGGCGGGCGCTTCAATGGCTTGAACCCGGCGGCGATTCAACGCAGCGCGTGGGGCACGCTGGAGTTGCGCTTTGACAGCTGTGGTGCCGCCACCGCAAGGCTGTCAGGGGTCGATGGCGGGCAGAGCCTGACTCTGCAGCGGATTGGCCGCCCGCCGGGCATTGCCTGCCCCTGATCTTCGGGAGCGCAGCCTGAGCGGATCACTGCGGACTGGACCCCTGCGCGGCAGGCGGATCCAGTGCACGCGACGCTGAGTGATCTCGGTCGTTCAGCGGGGTTCCAAACAAACAGGGCGCCAACCGATGCTGATCGCGTCGGTTGGCGCCCTGGGTCAATCAAAGCGCTTGATTGATTACAGCTTGCTGCGCGAGCGGAAGTTGCTGCGCAGGCGGTTTTTGCGACGACGGTTGCGGGCAGCTTTCATGCTGTGGGTCCTTTACGGTGTTGAATGGGGGCGCGATTGTCGCATGGGGCCTGGCCTTGCGCCCGTTCGCGCTCGCATCGATTGCCGGCGGGTTCACTCGTCCTCGTGGCTCCGGTACGCAGACACCAGCTGCTGCTGCAGATTTGGCGGCACCGGCTCATGGTGGCTCAGGCTCAGCGTGTAGCTGGCCTGGCCGCTGGTCAGCGCATTCAGGCGGGTCTGGAAGTTGACCAGCTCGGCCAGCGGCGCCAGGCCCTGCACGCGCAGCTGACCCGGCATGGCGGCGCGAGTGCCGGTGACCTGGCCGCGATGGCTGGCGAGATCGCCACTGACATCGCCGACGCTGTGTTCAGGGGTCAGCACATCGACCTGCACGATGGGCTCCAGCAGGGTCGGGCGCGCGTCGCGCACGGCGGCCTGCAGCGCTTTCCTGGCCGCAGTGACGAAGGCGACTTCCTTGCTGTCGACGCTGTGGTACTTGCCGTCGTAGACGCTGACCTTGATGTCGACCAGTGGATAGCCGGCGATCACGCCCTGGGCGCAGGCCTCGCGCACGCCTTTCTCAACGGCCGGGATCAGCGCACTCGGAATCACCCCACCTTTGACCGCATTGATGAACTCGAACCCGCCCCCGCGCGGCAAGGGCTCGACGCGCAGATAGACCTCGCCGAACTGGCCGGCACCGCCGGTCTGCTTCTTGTGGCGATGATTGCCTTCGGCCGCGGTGCTGATCGTCTCGCGATATGCGATCCGCGGCGGTTCGGTCAGCACCTCGAAGCGGTAGGCCTCACGCAGGCGCTCCAGCAGCACGCGAAGGTGCAGATCACCGAGACCGTAGACCAGCATCTGGCCGGTCTGCGTGCTTTGTTCCAGCAGCAGGCAGGGGTCTTCCTCCACCAGCCGATGCAGCACGTCCCACAGGCGCTGTTCATCGCCGTGGCGGGCCGGGGCGATCGCCAGACCATGCACAGGGGTCGGCAGTTTCAGCGACGCCAGATGCAGATGCGCGTCTTCGGCGGCGTCGTGCAGCACCGCGTCGGTGTGCAGTTCATCGAGCTTGGCGACCACGCAGATCTCGCCGGCGGTGGCCGCGTCGATCGGCAGCTGGGTCTTGCCCTGCAGGGTGAACAGATGCGCCACCCGCACCGGCTTGCGCGCATGGCCGACATAGAGCTGCATGTTCCGGCTGAGCGTGCCCTGGTGCACGCGGACCAGGCCGAGCTTGCCGAGAAAGGGGTCGCTGCGCACCGCGAACACATGCGCCAGCACGTGTTCATTCGGATCGATGCGCACTTCCACCGCCACCGATGTCTCGCCTTCGCTGCGCTCGAACGCGGGCGGATTGGCCTCCAGCGGATTCGGCAGCAGTTTCTCGATACAGCTCAGCAGTTCGGGCACGCCCACGCCTGACTTGGCCGCGGTGAACAGGATCGGCACCAGATGGCCCTCGCGCAGCGCCTGCTCCAGCGGCGCGTGCAGCTCGCTCGCCGGCACATCGCCCTCGTTGAGATAGCGCTCGACGAAGTCAGGGTCCACCTCGACCACTTGTTCAACCAGAGCACGATGTGACTCCGCGACCGAGCCGAAATCGGAGGCACCTGAGCAGGCGAAAAAACAGTCCTGCACGCCGCCGGCATTGGGCAGATTGAGCGGCAGGCACTCGCGGCCGAAGGTGGTCTGGATCTGCTCAAGCAGGGCCGGCAGGTCGATACCCGGGGCATCGATCCGGTTGATCACGATGACCCGATCGCGACCGCGGGCCAGCGCGGTGTCCATCGCCCGTTGCGCCATCAGCTCAATGCCGCGCTGGGCATCGATGACAACCACGGCGGTTTCCACCGCCTCAAGCGCGGGCAGGGAGTGGCCGCTGAAGTCGGGGGCGCCAGGGGTGTCGATCAGATAGACCCGCAGGCCGGCGTGATCGAAGAGCAGCAGGCTTGAACTCAGCGAGTGCTGCATCCGCTTTTCCAGCGGATCGTAGTCGCTGACGGTGTTGCCTTTCTCGACCGTGCCTACCTGCGGAATGGCCCCCGCTGCGTGCAACAGCTGCTCGGCCAGTGTGGTCTTGCCGCTGCCAGCGGCGCCGATCAGGGCGAGGGTGCGGATGCGAGTCAGGTTGGCCATGAGGACTTCCGGAGTGCGGGCACTGCGGCAGTGTAGCGCCGGCACGCATCGACACCGCAATCCTCGCCGAGCGCGAACGCACGGAAACGCGTCGGCGCCGGCGGCGTGGCGTTTGCGTCCGCACACAAAAGCAGCCCAGATCCAGCCCTGCATCCATGCGGGGAAAGATCCGGGCGGCTCCGGGGGACTGTGGATCAGTTGGGGCGGTTGTCGCCGTTGTAGCGGGTGCCGTAGTAGGAATGGATGCCCTGTTCCCAGGCGCTGTCGGCCATGTCGGGCCAGTGGTTCTTGTCGAAGCCCGGCGCGGCTTCGAGCTTGGCGCGGTCTACGTCAAGGGTGAAGCGCTTGTTCTCGGTATCGAGCTTCAAAGCCGCCCACGGCACCGCGAAGAGCTTCTCGCCCATGCCAAGAAAGCCGCCGAACGACAGCACCGCATAGCTGACATGGCCACTACGCATGTCGAGCATGATTTCCTTGATGTCGCCGATGCTCTCAGCCTTGCTGTTGTAGACGTTGTTGCCGATCAGGGTGTTGGCTCCCATCACTTGTGGGCCGGGCCCGTGCACCGTGCTGGGCCCGCTGGTGAATACGGCTTTGTTCTTGTAGATGCCATACGGATCGCGCTGTTCGTAGTTCATTGGACACTCCTCGGGTGGGGCGCGAGCAACGGATCGGTGCCGGCGCGTGGCGGTTGATGGACCGGATCATGTGCGACCGGAACGTATCCGGTCTGTGCGGCGGGGCACCCAGCCTCATCGTGTGTGGACTCTGCTGCGTCAATCAGACGACGCACTGGCCCAACACGAATTCGATTCGGTAGGTGAATGTTCGCTTTCGCACTGACAAGCATCAGCGCTGGCCCCAAGCTCATCACCTGCCGTCGGGTCCGTCTGATCCCCCCTTGTCAGCGGGCACCCCGGTGCATCCCGACGGCACCTTCTCCCACCCAAGGAAGTCCAATGACCCAGGCACCCACCACCCCGCTCAACCCGTCCGACGCGCTCCGTGACGGCGCTGCCGGCAGCTCCGGCCGCAAGCTCGATGGCTTCGACAGCGGTTCGCGAAAGGCGATCGACGCCCTGGTCGATGACGTCGAGAGTGCTCGCGAGCATGTCGGCCCTGCTATCCACGAAGTAGCGGCCAAGGTCGAGACGATGGCCAAGTCCGGCGCGCATGAGGTCAGTGCGCGCGCCTCCGGATTCCGCGATGAATGCGCGGCCTACATCCGCGAACGCCCGCTGCAGTCGATGGGGATGGCAGCCGCCACCGGCGCAGCTTTGATTCTGCTTTCGTCGCTGGCCGGTCGTAGCGGCTCCCGCTGAGGGCTGCTGATCTGAGGTCGGGCGCGCGTCCACACGCTGGTCAATCGGCGTGGCGCGCGCCCGACTGTGTGTTCGCGAACGTGCTTCAGCCACTACCATCGCGCGCATGCATCTCGCCCTGTTCGACTTCGACGGCACCCTAACCACCTGCGAAACCCTGCCGGCCTTCGTCCGCTTTGCGGTGCCGCCCGCCCGTCTGCTGTTCGGCCAGTGCACGCTGGCGCCGCTGGTTTTCGCCTATCGGCGCGGCTGGCTCTCCGGCGTGCGCATTCGCGAGGCGATAGCCCGAGTCGGTTTTTCCGGCATGCCGGCGCAGCGCTATCAGGCGCTCGGTCAGGCCTTCGCGCGGGACTACCTGCCTGGCGTGCTGCTGGAGCAGGGCATGCAGCGCCTGCAATGGCACCGTGCGCGCGGTGATCGCGTGGTGGTGGTGTCCGGCGGCTGGGATGTGTACCTGCGGCCCTGGTGTGAATCGCAGGGTCTGGAGCTGCTGTGTTCGCGGCTTGAGGCGCGCGCCGATCGCCTGAGCGGCCGTTTCGAAGGCGCGCAGTGCGTTGCTGCGGAGAAGGCGCGGCGGGTGCGCGAGCGCTACCGGCTGTCCGAATACCGATCGGTATTCGCCTATGGCGACACCCCTGAGGACCTTGAGCTGCTGGCCTTGGCCGACACCCGCTTCTACCGCTGGCAGCAGATGCGCTGAGACACCTCCGAGCTCGGCAATGCGCGCCAAGGCTTACACTGCGCGGCCCCGTCCGCAGCGAAGCCCTGATGTCCGAGCCTGTCCGTCTGTCCAAACGCGTCATCGAGCTTACCGGCTGCTCGCGTGCGCAGGCCGAGCGCTATGTCGAAGGCGGGCAGGTCACGGTGGATGGCGAGGTCATCGACCGGCCGGAGTTTCCGATCACCGATCAACGGGTTGAGCTGAACCCCGAGGCTGAGGCCGTGCCGGTGGAGCCGGCGACGCTGCTGCTGCACAAGCCGGCGGGCATGTCGACCTTTGCCACCGAGAGCGTCGCCGGTGCACTGGGTCTGGTCACCGCCGAGTCGCGCTGGGCTGAGGATCCCAGCGAAGTGCGTCATCTGCGCCGGCATCTGGGCCGATTGACACCGGTGCTGCCGCTGGAGAGCCGCGCGAGTGGTCTGCAGATGCTAACCCAGGACGGGCGCCTGGTTCATCGGATGCGCGAAGAGGGCAACCGCATCGAGCAGGAATTCATCGTCGAGGTCAGCGGCAGCATCGCCATGTATGGCCTGCACAAGCTTGGTCATGGCGTCAGCTTCGACGGGCGCGTGCTGCCGCCCTGCAAGGTGAGTTGGCAGAACGAAACCCGGCTGCGCTTCGCGATCAAGGGTGTGCGCGACGGCCAGCTGGCGTCGATGTGCGAGCAGGTTGGGCTGAAGCTGGTCTCGGCCCGACGGATCCGGATCGGACGGGTGCCGCTGGCGAAGATGCCGGAAGGGCAGTGGCGCTACTTGCCGTTCGGCGAGCGCATCTGATCTGGCGATCTGACGCGAATGTTCAGTCGCGTTTCAACAGTGATTTGAGATTGGCGAACGGATTGCTGGTCGCCGCGGCCTGACGCTCCTCAGCCGCCTGAGCGCTGACGCCCGTGTGGTCGACGTAGCGCGAGTGCTCGTTGTCGTGGCAGTACAGGCACAGCAGCTCCCAGTTGCTGCCGTCGGCCGGATTGTCGTCGTGGTTGTGATTGCGGTGATGCACCGTCAACTCGCTCAAGTTGGCGCGGGTGAACTCGCGCGCGCAGCGGCCGCAGATCCACGGGTACATGCCCAGTGCGCGTTCGCGATAGCCGGTGGCCCGCTGGTCAGCTTCGCGGCGGGCATTGGCGACGATGCGGTCGAGGGCGGCGTTGTTGGGCTGCTTGGGGCTGTTCATCGGCGGGCAGGTAGTCGTGGTGACCGGCAGCGTAGCAGAGCGTCCAGCGTGCGTTGAGCCCATGCGCCAACGTGTCCCGCATCAGAAGCGGAAGCCGATCGCGATGTAGCTCTCGCCGCGGTTGGGTGAGCGCAGCCCGGCGTTCGACAGGTGCCCAAGCCCAAGCTCGGCGGCGCGCCGCAGGCGGATGCCGAGGTGGCTGTGGAACTGGTAGCCGCTGCTGAGGCTGACTGTGGTGTGGCTGACGGCGGCCAGTCCGGAGGCGAGGCTGAAACGGCCGAGTTGATAGCCGAGCTGCAGCGAAACGAAGTTGACCCGCTCGCGGCTGCCGGGCTCGGAATCACTGCGTCCCGCGATGCTGCCCAGCGACGCGGCGACGAAGTCGAGTCCAAGCGGCAGCCTGGCCTGCGGGCGGCGGTGGGTGAGCAGGGCGAACTGCGTGTTCGGCGTTTTCGGAACATCGCTGATGCCCAGCTGGATCGAGGTTTCAGGTTCGCTCAGTTCCGCCGCCTGCCCGGGCAGCGGCGGCAATGCGAGCAGAGCCGCGAGGAGGGCTCCCGCGATCGGAGCGGTGGGGAGCAAGGCGCGATTTCGCTTCATTTGTCTTCCGTGTGAGGGGCGCATCCATTGGCAACTCGCGCCCGTTCCGCTATCTGGAGGCCAGAGCTAGGGATTTCCAGCATAGGCAGCACGGTGGGGATCATCTATCCAACTTCGTGCATCAGTCCGTTGCCTCAGACAGACAGTGATGCGGCCGCGCGCGCTCGACTGCGTGGGCAGGTGGGCTGGCGTCGCCGCGGGTGCGCGGACGAGAATGGCGGCTCTTTTCGAGGAGCCCGAGCCCATGCCATTCATTCGTTCCGCCGCCGCCCTCAGCTTGCTGCTCGGCATCGTCGCCGCGCCGGCCGTACACGGCAGCGAGATCGACTGCGAGATGCGTTTCGATCTGTCCAGCTGGTCGGTGTTCTACAAACGTTCGACTGGTAACGGCACGATCAGCTGCAACAACGGGCAATCGATGCGGGTGCGCCTGGAAGCGCGCGGCGGCGGCATCTCGTTCGGCCGCTCGCGGATCGAGAACGGGGTCGGCGAGTTCTCGGGCGTAAACGATATCGGCGAGCTGCTGGGCGCCTACGCCAGCGCCGAGGCGCATGCCGGTGCAGGGCGTTCGGCCAAGGGCCAGGTGGTGACCAAGGGCGAGGTTTCGCTGGCGCTGAGCGGCACCGGGAAGGGCTGGGACGTCGGCATCGCCTTCGGCAGCCTGGTGATCAGCGCACGCTGAACCGGGGTGACCGACTCGCACTAACGCAGCAATCGGCATCATTGCAGAGACTGGGTTTGCAGCCGGTCTTCAGAAGGCTCATGCCTCCTTTCAGGCTCAGCGAAGTGGGCGTCGCTAGCGCACAAATCCAAGCTGAACGGCACCGAAGCGCCGCTATTGTCTGCCCAGAAGTTGGGGCTGGTGGAGGGGGCGATGCTTGTGCAAACTCCGGACGCCGGCTGTGCGGCCATTCGTTCAGGGCTTGACTATGACGCTTCAGCATTTCTTGCTTGCAACCATCGTGTCGGCCACCGCAGCTTCGTCCTCGTTGGCACTCGCGTCCGAGCGATCAGCGGCGCCGCAGGCGGATTGCATGGACGCCCGCATTGCCGAGCGAGTCTATGTCGTCTCTCCTTGGCAACTGGTGGTCGCTTTGCAGGATGACCAGCGTTTTCGCATCGAACTCGGCGAGGCCTGCCCGGCGGTCACCCAGCCCGATGTGAAGATTCAACTGTTGGCGCCGGATGGCTGGGCCTGTGGGGCCGGCGACGAGGTAGTCCAAGTGTCAGGTGCCGATACGGCTGGCAGCGCCGTGTGCAGCGTCGCGGCGCTTGCGCCGGTCGATCGCCGCGAGTTCGCTCGGCTTGCGCGCGAAGCCAGTCGCAACGGCAGTGCAGGGGATGCAGTCACCCTTGCACCGGTTGAGGTGGTGGCACGGCGCCCGCGCGGATTCCGCGGCACCACCGATTTCTGCTTTGCCTCCCGCCACGTGCGCGGTTGGCATGAGGACGGTGACGGCCTGGTTGTGGACGTCTCGCCGCTGCGCTCGGGCGGCAACACGCGCTATCGCATCGAGCTTGCGTCGAGCTGCATCGAGCTTGGCGCAGCCGAGGACATCGTGCTTCGCTCGGGCGTTGGCAACGGCCTGATCTGTGGTCACACCGGCGATCAAGTGGTGGCGCAGGCGCGGCCGGTGACCGGGGCTCTGGTCAGCATGCTCGACAGTGTCCCGGCAACGCAGGCATCGGGCTGCCAGATTCGCGAGGTCTATCCGTTGAAGCGGAGCTGAGCGATGCGCAGCCGTCTTGTCATCTGCGCTATCGGTGCGCTGAGCCTGGGTTCAGGGCTCGCGCTGGCCACCGAGCGCTCGGCCGCACCCTCGGAGGATTGCCTCGACGCGCGTTTGGTTGAACGCTTCCATGTGCCCTCCGCCTGGCAGCTGGCGGTGGCGACCCGCCACGGCCATCGCTATCGCATCGAGCTCGCCGAGGCGTGTCCCGCCGCAGTCGCCGAAGCCGCGGAACTGACTCTGCTGGCCCGTGATGGGTGGGTTTGCGGCGAAGGGTCATTTCTTCGCGTGGAGGGTGTCGAAGGCATGTGCCCGATCGCCGCGCTGGCACCGGCAGATGGGCGCGAGTTTGCGCGCTTGGCGCGCGATGCGGGCGCGCTGCAGCAGCTCGATACCGTCGAAGTGAAGCGGCGACGGCCCGCGGGCTTCAAGGGCAGCGAAGATTTCTGCTTCGCATCACGGCGGGTACGGTCGTGGTCGGAAGTGGGGCAGGGCCTGGTGATCGAGGTCACCGGCCGGGGGGCTGGCGGAAACACGCGCTACCGGGTTGAACTCGACAGCACCTGCAACGAACTTGGTCGCTTCCAGGACATCGATTTCCGCTCAGGCGCCAACAACGGATTGATCTGCGGCAACGTCGGCGATGCGGTGGTCATCCTGCCATCCGATCGCGCCGGTCTGGCGCGACAAGCGCCGTCATATATGGGCCTGCAGTGCACGATCCGCGAGGTGTATCCGCTTGCCGTGGCCCGAGCCGGCGCGCCCTAAGCGTCGAGATTCGTACCTGGCGGACAGTCGCTGCGAGTCGCTTTGCGTGGCTGGCGAAGCGCGACGACGAGTCACAGCAGCGCTGTGGCGAGGAGGAGCAACGCTGACAGCCGCGAAAAGACACCGCAGAAGCGTTCGATCAAGTGCGAAGCACTGCCCCGGGGGCTTCGGCGCCGCCGGCGCGCTCAGGCAAACGTGTCGAGTCGGGTGCCGCGCATCTCGAGTGCGTCACCGCCTGCGGTGGGTGGGACCGCGGCGAGCAGTTGCAGGGCGGTGCTGCCTTCCATATCCATCGCCTTTTTCAGGACGGCCGTCGCGACCGCAACTCGCAGGCTGTTCTGAGAGTTCGTGCTGGCGATCTGGACGATGTTGGCGCTGAGACTGTCCATGGCGGCTGTCCTGTAACGAAGCTGGGTGTCCGGAGCGGATGTATCTCACAGCCGCTGGCTCGATATTGCGCGCGCCGTCCGGTTTTCGCGGGTTTCGCGCTGACTCGCGATGATCCGCCCGTATTCGTTGACCGACAAGCCCGCGTGTCCCCAGCGGCTGTTCGCACGCGCCGACAAATTCCTCGACTGCGGGCGGAGCCTCGCGCTTGCACCCCCCGAGGTCGGCGAACACACTCCGCTTTCACGCAATTCGCGTCGTTACGAACCCGCACATGCCAGCCCATGGCCTCGCACGATCCGAACTCGATGACCTCGCGCGCCTTGCGAAGCTTGATTCTGCCGCCTGTGAGCGACTGTTGGTACTGGCGGACGCGCGGCCCTCGGCCGAGGAATGGCGCAGCGCACTGATCGATTTCGCGCGCCTCGGCGGCACGCTTGCAATTGGCGCCGGCGCGATCTTCTTCATCGCTGCGAATTGGTCGGCACTGACACCGCCCGGTCGGATCGCTTTGTTCCAGAGCCTGTTCGCTCTGTGCATCGGTTTCGCGCTGTGGCGGCCGGCGCCGGACTTGCTTGGCCGCGCGGCTCTTCTGCTGGCTCTTTTGGGCGTGGGCGGGCTGTTCGCGCTGTTCGGGCAGACTTACCAGACTGGTGCCGATGTCTACGAGTTGTTTCTGCTCTGGGCCGTGCTGGGCTTGCCATTTGCCTTGGCGGCGCGCTGGGCAGCAGTCAGCGCCACGTGGCTGTTGGTAGTGAACATCGCGCTCGCCCTGCTGTGCGGCGTGGTGCCGAGTCAGCATCCGCTGTGGGCCGCTTTGAATCTGGCTGAGAGCAGCCTGGCCCTGCGCTTGAGTCTGGCGATGCTGCCCAACCTGCTGCTGTGGGGGCTGGCCGAATGGCAGGCTCGACGCGTGTTTACGGATCACGCCTGGTTGCCGCGCTGGCTGCGTCAGCTGCTGCTGCTGACCGGCCTGGGCTACGGCACCTTGGCGGTCAGCTGGGCGATTCTGGAATGGACCTCTGTCAGTGCCTGGGCGCTGCTGCTGTTTGCTGCCGCGGTGGCTGTCGTCAGCACGGACACCTGGGTGCGCAAGCGCGAGGCGCTGCCGCTGGTGGCGCTCGCGGCCTGCCTGATCGTGATTGGGCTGGCTGCGCTGGGCAAGTGGATCGGCAGTTCCGGATCAGATGAAGCCATGCTTTGGCTGTTACCGCTGTGGGTGATTGCAGCCTCCAGTGTCAGCGCTTGGGTGCTGGTGCCGCTGGCACGACGCTGGGAGGCGGGAAGCGAATGAGCACAGATCAGCTCGGCACGGATAGGCTCAGTGCCCACCGGGCCAGTAGCCGAGTCGCCCAACTGTGGCAGCGGCTGCGCAGCGAGGGGTTGCTGAGCGGTGAGCCACCGCAGCAACAGCCGAGTGCGCCCTGGTATCTCGGGCTGATGCTCGGTGTCGCCGCCTGGTTTGCCGGCGTACTGGCCATGCTGGCGTGCGTGTTGACCTGGAGCTTGAGCGGTGGCGACGAATTCGCAGTGCTCGCCGTGCTCTGGATCAGCCCGGGCCTGATGTTGTTGCGAATGCAGAACTTTGGGGTGTTTGCCCATCAGCTCGGTTTGGCCTTGCTGATCGCTGGCGAGATCGCTGCAGCGGTGGCATTGGCCACGTGGCTGGACGAGCCGCAGCCCACCCTGCTGGCAGGCGGCGTGCTGTGTGCGGTGCTTGCGGTGCTGGCGGCGCGGCCGGCGGCACGTGTGCTGAACGTGCTTGCGGCCTGCGCCTGTTGGGTGTTGTTTCTGCGCTGGAGCCTGACTGGTGAACCCTGGGCCTGGCGCGAAGCAGCAACGCCCGCGCTGGCGCCGACCCTGTTGACCTGGGCGCTGGCCTGGCTGCCGATGCTGGCCGCACTGGGGCTGCTGGTCCGCTCTGAAGCGCAATGGATGGGCCGCGCGCAGGCCCCTTTTCTGCGCGCCGTACTGCTCGGCCTGATGCTCGCCCTCGCGTTCGCCACGCCCTTGTCCGATCCCTTGGCCGGGCTGCTTGGGGTGCAGGAAAGCGACGGCAGGCGCAATTGGCTGGCGCTGTGGCCCTTGCTGTCGCTGTTCGCGGCCGGCGCGGCCGCCGCGGTCGCCGCGGTCGCCTTGCAGCAGCGGATGCGAGTGATGGTGGCGGTATGTCTGTTCGGTCTGTTGCTGCATCTTGCGAACTTCTACTACGCACTCGGCGTCAGCCTGCTGGCGAAATCGCTGCTGATGGTGGTGATGGGCGCAGGCTTGTTGATCGCCGCGCATCTGCAGTCGAAGCGTCTGCAGGTGAACGGAGCAGGCGCATGAGCGGCCGCCGCTGGACAGTGCTGGGCGCGCTGTTGGTGTTGCTGGCGTTCAACTGGGCCTGGTTCGGCAAGGCACAGATCGTTGACAGCGGCGCACAGGTGTTCGTCGCCCTGGCGCCGGTCGATCCGCGCTCCCTGTTGCAGGGCGATTTCATGGCGCTGCGCTTCGGGCTCAGCGAGGAGATCGAGGCCGCACGCTCCGTGGCGACGGCGCCGAGCGATCCGCAGGGTGCCGCGTTCGAGGGCGCATTCGGGCGTGCCCCGGTGCGGTTGGATGCGCGTGGCGTGGTCAGCCTCGACTGGACCAACCCCGCGCCAGCGTTGGCCCTGCGCTATCGCCTGCGTGACGGTCGCGTGTGGCTGGGAACCAATGCTTTTTTCTTCGCGGAGGGCGAGGTCGAGCGCTATCGGAATGCGCGCTTCGGCATTTTTCGGGTGGATGCCGATAGCGGCGAAGCGGTGCTGGTCGGCCTCGCAGACGCCGATCTGGCGCCACTGTAGGTACGCAAGGCGCGCTGCTCTGAACGCTTGAGTGGCAGGCTCGGGAACACTGGCTTCACGCCGCGGCAATGGTCGGCTGCTGACTCTGTGCAGCCACCACCTCAACTGCTTGGAGCCAAAGATGAGTACCCAACCCCTGACCGCGCGCGACTTCCATCCCGAGGTGCTGCGCCTGTTCGATCAGTACGTGCATGGACAGATCGACCGTCGTGGCTTTCTGCAGGGCGCGGGTCGCTACGCCGCGAGCGCGGCCGGCGCTGCTGGCCTGCTGGCGGCGCTGTCGCCGCAGTTTGCGGCGGCCCAGCAAGTGCCGACCGACGATCCGCGAATTCGCAGCGAATACCGTGAGCTGGATTCGCCGCAGGGCTACGGCAAGGTGCGCGGCTATCTGAGCCAGCCGGCAGCGCCCGACGGCCCGCTGCCAACGGTGCTGGTGGTGCACGAGAATCGCGGTCTGAACCCGCATATCGAAGACGTCGCGCGGCGCCTGGCGCTCGCCGGCTACATCGCCTTCGCGCCGGATGCGCTGTTCACGCTGGGCGGCTATCCGGGTGATGAGGATGCGGCGCGTGCGCTGTTCCCGCAGCTGGATCAGATCAAGTGTCGCGAGGATTTCGTCGCTGCTGCGAACTGGCTGCGGGCGCTGGAAGGCAGCAACGGCAAGCTCGGTGCGGTGGGGTTCTGCTACGGCGGTGCGATCGTCAACTTGCTTGCGACCCGGGTGCCGGAACTTGCAGCTGCCGCGCCGTACTACGGCGGCCCCGCGCCCTTGGATGCTGTGGGCCAGATCAAGGCCGAGCTGCTGGTGGTGCTGGCCTCGGACGACGAGCGAGTCAATGCCACCTGGCCGGGCTACGAGGCCGCGCTGACCGCCGCCGGCGTTGATTTCAAGCTGCTGCAGCCGCCTGACACCCTGCATGGATTCCACAACGACACCACCCCGCGCTTCAACGCAGCCGCCGCGGCTGAGGCCTGGACGCAAACCCTGGCGCTGTTCGAGCGTCGGCTTAAAGGTTGATCTGCAACGCCTTCGAAGGGTCTGCGGGGCGTGCGTCGCTATACTCACGGCCCCGTCTATTGGCCCGCCGATGTCTATTCCCGCCTGCCCGCAGTGCGCCTCCGAGAACACCTATCCCGACGGTGAGGTTTTCATTTGCCCTGACTGCGGCCACGAGTGGCTGCAGCAGGCGCAGGTCGATGGCGACGAGGCGGAGGCGCCGGTGCTGGACGCGAACGGCAGCCGGCTGGCGGACGGCGATTCGGTGGTGCTGATCAAGGATCTGAAGGTCAAGGGCAGTTCGACGGTGTTGAAGGTCGGCAGCAAGGTCAAGAGCATCCGCTTGGTGGCCGGCGGCGATCATGAGGTCGACTGCCGCATGGATGCCGGCAACTTCATGTTGAAGGCCTGCTTTCTGCGCAAGGCATAGGCGGTGAAGGCACGGCCGTCCTATAGCTGGCGCCGTCCTAGCCCGGCGCCACCGAGCAGCAACAGCGTGATCGAGGCCAAGTCAAACAACAGCACCCTCTGCAGCGCGGCGTCGAGTGGCCAGTGCAGCGCAGCGAGTGCCAGGAATCCGATATCGCTGCTCAGCAGCAGAACCACCGCGCCGCCGCACGCGCTGCGACGCCAGAGCGCAAGCAGCAGCGGCGCGCTGAGCAGGGCGAACATCAGCGCACGGTGTTGCAGTAGCAGCTCCATGCCGGGATCGAGCGACCCCAAGCCGTAGAGCTGGCGCAAGGTCGCGCCGCCCAGCACGCCGGGCAGCGGCAGCCAGTGGATCAGCACGGCCAGACACAGGCCCAGCCGCGCTGTCGAGGAGATCAGGCCGCCGCTGCGCACGCCGCCTCCTCGGGCAAGCTCGCAGTCCGGCTGCGCTTCAAGCCGAGCCACTGCATCTCAGCGAAGGCGAGTACCGCCAGAGCCTGCAGGCTCAGCAGCCCGTAGCCCAGTGTGCTCGGGGCGATCCAGTCGGTGGCCATCAGGGCGAAGCTGGCCAGAGCCCAGTCGATGTTCACCAACAGCACGACCCACACCAGCCACGCTGGCAGGCGTGGGCTGCGCGACATCCAGAAGGTCAGCGCTGTCCAGGTCAGCATGAACCCCGCGACGGGGTACAGGGCCGCTGACGCGACGCCGATCTCGCGTGCAAGCGGTGCTGCGAACGCGAGTGCAAGCGCGGCAGCGCCCAGGCTTAGCACGGCATCCAGGCGCAGGCCAAGGCGCAGCAGATTCGAGGGCAGGACGGTACGCATGCTGGTGTCTCCGTTGGGGTGTGGGCGCAGTGTCCGCGCCGGCCCTGCACACGGTCGATTACCTGTGGGGTAATGCCTGCGCCTTCCTCGGCGGCGTAGCATTCGCGGCATGGAAACCACCGCACCGTTTGGCCAACTTCTGCGCGAATGGCGACAGCGCAGGCGTCTGTCGCAGCTTGAACTCGCGCTTGAAGCGGAGGTGTCGACCCGGCACCTGAGCTTTATCGAAACCGGTCGCGCACGGCCGAGTCGCGGCCTGCTCCTGCACTTGGGCGAACTGTTGGAGCTGCCGCTGCGCGAGCGCAATCGCTGGCTGCTGGCGGCGGGCTTTGCGCCGCAGTTCGCCGAAACGCCGCTGCAGTCGACGCCGCTGCAGCAGGCGCAGGAGGCCGTGCAGCGCGTGCTGGAGCTGCACGATCCGTATCCCGCGGTGGCGGTGGATCGGCACTGGAATCTGCTGATGGCGAACACCGCCGCGCAGCGGCTGCTGACCGGGGTTGCGCCCGAGCTGCTGCAGCCGCAGGCCAATGTGCTGCGGGTGAGTCTGCATCCGCAGGGACTGGGGCCGCGCATCATCAATCTCGCTGAATGGCGACAGCATCTGCTGGCGCGGCTGCGCCGGCAGGTGACTATGTCTGGCGATGCGGTGCTGAGGAGCCTGCTGGCGGAGCTTGCGGCGTACCCGCCGCTGCCGCACGAATGCGCAAAGCTGCCGCATGAATCACCGCATCCGGATGTGCTGATGCTGTTCCGTCTGCACAGCCCGTTGGGCGAGCTGGCCTTGTTCAGCACGATTACGGTGTTCGGCACGCCGACCGATATCACCCTGTCGGAGCTTGCTCTGGAAGCCTTCTACCCAGCCGATGCGCAGACCGCCGAGCGTCTGCGTCAGCTCGCGCAGGCGACTATGCCCCCGTCATGAAACCGAGATCGCGATAGCTGCCGATGTAGCCACCGCTGGCGGGGCCGAAGCGCGGGCTGCTGGCGTTGAGCGCCGGGAAGATGGTGTCGATCTGCCCCTCGCTGACGCCGAACCAGCGGGCCAGGGTGGCGGCGTACTGGTCCACCGCCAGCTTCGGAATCAGCTGACCCCAGCCGGCATCATCAGGCCCGTTACGGGTGAGGTTGGGCAGCTCGCCGTAGATGTCGCGACCCCGCACGGCGCCGCCGATCACGAAGTGTTCGCCGCCCCAGCCGTGGTCGCTGCCGTCACCGTTGGCCGATGCAGTACGACCGAAATCGGAGGCGGTGAAGGTGGTGACGGCATCGGCCACGCCCAGCTCGACGGTGATGGCATGGAACATCTGCAGCGCGTGGGACAGCGCGCCGATCTGGTCGCGGTGTTCGTCCAGCAAGCGATCGTGGAAGTCGTAGCTGCCCACCGACACGAAGAACACCTGGCGGCGCTGACCGAGCTGCTGGCGCGCCTGGATCATCCGCCCGACCATGCGCAACTGGGCGACCAGCTGGTTGTAGGCCGAGCTCGCCACCAGACCCAGGCCCTCGGGCAGGGTGGGCGTCGGCGTGGTCAGGCCGGGGTTGGCGGCCAGCGCTGAGCTGACCAAGGCATAGTTGTCGAGGCTGCGGCGCTGGATCGCGGCGCTGGCGCGCTCCAGAGGATGATTGAGCGGGCCGTTCAGCAGTGCATCGATCGCGGCGCGGCGCGGCGCATTGAACTCCTGGAGATAGCCGCTGCGCGCTTCGGCGCCCTGTGTGCCCATCGAATAGGGCTGCACGCTGACTCCGGTCTGCAGGAAATTGTGTCCGCGCAGCGAGATGCTCATCGACAGCTGGGGGTTCGGGTTGCTGGCCTGCAGCAGGTCAGCCATGCGTCCGGCCCAGCCGATTTTCTCCGGCGTGTCCGGGCGCGAGGTCTGCCAGAACACCTGTTGATCGGAATGCGAGAACAGCTGTGGCGGCACCCGCGCCGAGCCGTTCTGGAAGCTGGTGCGAGTGACCGGTTCGATCAGCGGGCCGACATTGGCGACGATCGCGCAGCGCCCGCTTTCGAACAACGAGCGCAGCGGTGCGGCGGCCGGATGCAGCGCGTACTGGCGGCCGTTCGACTGCGCCGTCAGCGGATTCAGATGCGTGCCCGCGACGAGCGCCGACTGCGGCAGGGCCAGACCCGGGCGGGCGTTCTGGTAGGTGGCATAACCTGCGGCATCGCGCGGAATCACCGTGTTGACGTTGTCATTGCCACCGTTGAGAAACACACAGACCAGTGCCTTGTAGTCATCGCCCTTGGCGATAGCGGGTTGGTCAAGCGCAGCGGCCTGCAGCAGGCGCAGGTTGCCGAACTGCGAGTACAGGCTGGCGCCGCCGATGCTGGACAGCAGGGCACGCCGGATCAGATCACGTCGATTCACGGCGGGCTCCTATTTCTGGACCTGGTATTCGGGCGAGGTGACGATCAGATGCACGGCTTCCCAGCTGCGCTGCCGACCGCCCGGATCATTGAACGCGGTGTACGGAATGCCTTCGATATAGGCCAGCACGACGCCACGCATATGCGCCGACATCTGTCCGCCCATCAGCAGCACGTTCAGATGGTCGATCAGGGCCGCCGGCGAGTTCGCCAGCGACCACAGATTGTTGAACTCCATCATCACCGTGCGCGCGTCCGGGTTCGGGTTGAACTGCGAACCGAGGTAGTGACGTTCCGCCTGGTTGTACAGCCAATTGGCGGTGCGGGTGACGAACACCTCGTTGACGATCTGCAGCTCCGGCGAGTACATGCCCAGGCTCGCCAGCTCGCCGGGCCGCTGATAGTCCGGCAGATAGAAGTTGAACACCGACGGGCTGCGGTTGGGCGCCTGGTTGAAATGGCTTTCGGGGTTCCAGTCGGCGTAGCGGTTGTTCTGCGCGCGGGCACCGAAGGCGCGCCACAGCTGGGTCTGACGCAGGATCGGCTCGCGCACTTTGCCGAAACGTGTGGGCTGGGTCAGGTGCCCTGTGCGCGCCTCGGGGTCCATCAGGATGGCGCCGATCAGCGCCTGCAGATCGCCGCGCACGCCTTGGCCGTTGTTGTTGAACACCGCGGTCATCCGCCCGATGTAGGCCGGGCTGGGGTTGCTGGTGACCAGCTGCTGGATCAAGCGCCGGGCCAGGAAGGGGCCGACGTTGGGGTGATTGAAGATGTTGTCGAGTGCGGCGTCCAGATTGCTGTTGGGCGTGCCGCCGGCCGGGCGCAGTACGCCCGAGAGAAACTCGTTGTTGTCGGGGTCGGCGTCGGGCTCGGTGTGGTGGAAGCTGGCAAACGGCTGCATCGGCAGGGTCCAGCCAACGGCCTCGGGCCAGCCCGGGCTGCAGAAATCGAAACTGTTGCAGTTGCCGAAGTTCCAGCCGGTAAACACGTGGGCGAAGGTCTTGATGTTGCGCTGGTTATAGCTCGGCACCGGCTGGCCACTGACCAGCGCCGGGCTGCCATCAGCGTTCAGCTGGACAAGTCCGATCGTGAACAGCTGCAGGATCTCGCGGGCGAAGTTTTCGTCCGGGCGAATGTTCAAGGCGACATCGGGCCGCCGGTTGCCTCGCATGCTGAGATAGCTGCCCATCGCGGGGCTGCGGGTGATGTGGCCGAGTAAGGTCCGGTAGTTGCCGAAGGCGCCGGCGCTCAGCAGGTCGCAATAGACCGATACCGCGCGCGGCTCGATCTCCAGTGGGCCATTGGCATCCGACACCACCAGGATCTGGCTGAGTGCATACGCCACGCGCTGGCGCAGCTGATCCGGGGCGGTGATGGCATTGCCGAACCAGGCTTCCATGCGCGCGTTCTGGTACAGCGGCTCGGGAATGCCTGCGACAAAATCGAGATAGGGCACCTGCAGCGAGGGCGTGCGGCTGAACTGCTCATCCAGCCAGGCCTGGTAGCCGATCTGGCGCAGGCGGGCGATGTCGGCGACGGTCGGGCCGAAGCTGGCCTGGGTCAGAAAGCGGGCGGCTTCGGCGTCGGTTTCCGGTGCATAGGGCTCGAAACCGCTGGCAAAGATGCGCTGGGCTTGTGCGGGTAAGGCCATCGCCAAGCCGAACAGCGCTAGCGCAAGGATGCGGCGAAGCCGAAGCAGGACGCGATAGGCTGCCATGGGCGATCTGTCCAGAATGTCACGCAGTGTGAAGCCTGCGACCCTACCGATTCGCCACCCGGCGGCAAGCCGGCGGCGACCGGCGGGGCCTTGGTCGGGACAGACGGCAGCCGCGTTCGACTCGGCGCGTATCCGATTCAGCGGGTCGCCAATTGCTCCGCAAGAATCGTCCGCACCGCACTGTCGAAACTGTCGGTGTCGCCGCTGCGCTTCGCGGCGACAAAGGCTTCACGGCGGTCGATCAACGGGCCGATCACCCGGCGCAGGCTTTCGCGCTCCTCACGCAGCGACTTCAGGTGCGTATGCAGTTCCGCCTCACTCATGCTGCGCAGCTGCTCCGGCAGCGCTGCGGGCGGGATCGCAGCCAGTTCGATTCGGCCGGCGTCGAGGTCTTCGATCAGATCTCCGCCGCCCTGCACGATGCGCCCGGTGGCGCGGTTGTAGGCGAGGCGATCGGACAAGCCGTCATCGCCCATGCGCTCCGCGCGTCGCTGCTTCTCAAGCAGCGCCTCCTGCTGCGTGGTGTCGCCATACGGCACCAGCAGTCGCCCCATGCGTTGATTGAGTGCAGCCAGATCCTGGTCCATCGGCGTGGGGATGCGCTCGATGCGGCCGGCCTCGACGATCTGGACGCGGCGGCCGCCGCCCAGGCGCGCGATCTCATCAAAGCTGCGCAAGGTGTCCTGGTCGCTGCCGCAAACCACCGGGTTGATCAGAATGCCGGCCGCGCCGGCCATCGCGCTGATCTGCCGATACTGCGGTTCACCGGCGTACACGCTGGGCGGCGCATCGCCGACCAGGAAGACCAGCTTCAGAACATTCGGCCCGGGCGCCCAGCCGGAGTTCTGTACCGTTTCGAGCAGGGCCTGGTTGACAGCCTCGGGCGTATCGCCACCGCCGCCCGCCTGCAGCTCCATCAGCGCTGCGTAGACCGCATCGATGTCGTCAGTCAGCGGCGTATGGCGGGTGACGTACTCATCGCCGCGGTCGCGGTAGGCGAGCAGACAGAAACGCAGGCGCGGCTTGGATGGCGCCTGGACCAGGGCGTTGGCAATGGTCCAGATCTTCTGCTTTGCGGCTTCGATCAGGCCCGACATTGAACCGGTGGTGTCAAGTGCGAAACACACCTCGACCTCACTGTAGGCCGCGTGCGCCGGGCGGCCAGGAAGACCCGCCAGCCCCAGCAGAAGGGCGATCAGAAGGTTCTGCAGGCTGCGTTGCATGGCGTCACTCCAGCGGCGGTAAGTGTCCGCAGCCTGGGTGTCGCAGGTGCGCGCCCGCGGGCGCAATTGCGGCGATTTGCGGGCGTCGGCCCGGCGCACCACGCGGCATCCACGGCCGCCGTCAGGCGACCGTGGATGCCGATCGAACTCAGCCGCCCGTGCAGGTGCTGTTGGTCGGAATGGTTATACGCTGAAGCGTCAGCTCACCATTGCCGAACGCGGACTGGTAGGTGAACAGGGCGCGGTCGCAGGACGTAAAGCGCACCGTCAACGTGCCCCAGGCCGGGGTGCTCACCACATTCTGCGGGTTGAATGCGGCGCCGAACTGGCCACCAGTGGTGATCTGCATCGGTACGGTGACCTGGCTTGCGCCCCACTGGAACGGCGCCACGCCGCTCATCCACACCTGCTTTCCTTCGAAGTAGTCGTACCAGTAGATGACGAGCAGCGGATCGCCGCCGCCCGGCGCAGCGTTGCTGATTTCAACCGAGATGCCGCGCTTGTCCTTGGTCGGGTCGTACCAGCCGCCGCTGTGCAGGGCCAGGATCGGAAAACCGGTGGTGCGGACCGCGCGGCGGATCAACGGGTAGCGGACCGGCTCCTCTGTGCCACTGAACAGCGGAGTATTGTTCAAGGCTTCCAGCGTGCCCATGCCGAACACGATTCGGCCAAATGCGGTGAAATCGGGATCCAGCGATGCGTTGTCGCGCGAGTTGAAGAAGAAATCAGAGGTGGCGGAGTTGTAGTTGTACGCACCACCGCTGGCGGAGAGCGCCATCGCGATCGTGCCGCGTACGTTCTTGAGGCCGGGGCGTGTGCGCTCGCTGGCGATGCCCGCCCGGCGATTCACCTGGGTGAAGTTGGCCTTCCGCGCGCCGCCCTGCACGACAAAGTCGCGCACCACGCGCTGGAACAAGGTGTCGTTGTAGGTGCCGTCATCCACATACGACAGGAAGTTGGCGGCGGTGACCGGCTTGTTGACCGCATCCAGCTCGATCAGGATCGGGCCATGGTCGGTGTCCAGCAGCACTCGGGGAGCGCTTTGTGCGTGCGCAAACAGGGGAGCAGCAAGAGACAGAGACAGCAGCAATGCCAACATTGGCTTGAGATTCATCAGTTCTTCCTTGGGGTGGATGTTCCGCGACAGCGCGGCGCGGCACAGGATAGTGGGCTTCGGCACTGCTGCCCATGCGACTGATGGCGTGAGTTGCGAGCGCTGCGCATTCAGCTGCCGTACCGGCGTTGCACCGGGCGCTCGTGCTCTGCGGGGCTCCAGCGGAGCAGCTCAACCTGGGAGCGTGGGTTGGAGCGACCGGCGACCGTTCTGTCGGCGGCAATGCTGCGGGCCTTGTAGCCGCCAGGCCGGCGCTCAGGCCTGGCAGCGCGAGCACCAATACAGCCGGCGGCCGGTGTGTTCAGCGCGCTCGATCACGCTGCCGCAGGCGAGGCAGGGTTCGCCTGCGCGGTCGAACACGCGAAAGCCGAACGCCTCGCCATGGTCGACCTGAAGCTCAGCACGCAGTCCGCTGCTGCGGCGACGGCCTACGCCGCGGGTGGCATAGCTGCGACGCGGCACCGCCAGCAGGGCGGCTGCCAGCGCCTCGATCTGCACATCATCGAGATCGCGCGGGCGCAGCGCCGGGTTGATGCAGGCCTCGAACAGTGCTTCCGAGCGCAGATAGTTGCCCATCCCGGCCAGAAAGCCCTGATCGAGCAGCAGCGCCGCAAGGCTGCGGCCCGCAAAGCGTGAGCCGCGCAGGCGTTGTTGAACTTCGGCCTCGCTCAGGCGTGCATCCAGCACATCGGGGCCGAGCTTGGCCAGGAACGGATGCTCCGACAGTGCTGCGGTGGGCAGAAGTTCGATCTCGGACGCCGAGTACAGCAGGATCTCCCGGCGCGCCGTGGTCAAGGCAACCCGCAGGCTGCGATTGGTTTGGGGGCGCTGGCCGGGTTTGGCCACCTTCCAAACACCGTAAAGCTGATTGTGGGAGTACAGCGACAGCCCGCGCTCGAAGTGGGTCAGCAGGGCCTTGCCATGTGGCTCGATCGCGAGCACGCGTTGGTCGACCAGCTCGGCCGCTCGCGGGCCCAGGTGGGGAAAGGAAAACCACGCTGCGGTCAGCACCTGGCCGACGACGGCGTTGGCCAGTTGATCGGCGGCGCGGCGGATTTCAGGGCCTTCGGGCATGACGCGGAGTCTGGAGATCCGATGTGCGAGCCGACGTGAAGCCTGTCATCGCAAGCAACCCACGCGCCCTGCGGCTACACCAGATCGCGCAGAGTCAGCTTGGCAGGATTGCCGATCCGCCCGACCTGCGCCAACAGAAGTTCGGCACAGGCGATCGCATCAATCGCGGCATTGTGCGCGCGGTAGTTCGGCAGACCGTAGCGCTCGCGGCAGGCATGCAGGCGCAGATAGCCGTGCGGGTCGACCTCGTGGCGGCGCAGTCGGCGCTCAATCGCCAAGGTGTCGATGGCGCGCAGGGTCGGCGGCACGCCAAAGCAGCGACGACAGGCGGCGGACAGAAAGTTCAACTCGATCGGTGCGCCGTGCGCGATCAGGCTGCGCCCCTGCAGCGCCTCCACCAGCTCGAGCACCGCCGCTGAAAGACTCAGGCCGTGCTGGATATCAGTATCGGTCAGCCCATGAACTGTTGCGCTCTGGCCCACGCTCTCATCGCTGTGAATCAGCAAATGACGCGCGCTGGGCATGAGGATGCGTGCGTCTTTCACCTGTACCCAGCCCATGCTGAGAATGCGATCGTGCTCGGTGTCCAGGCCGCTGGTTTCGAAGTCCACCGCCAGAAACTCGCCCTGCAACCACGGCGTCGACAGCCCCGGCAAAGGCCGCGCGTAGTGCTGCGCCAGCGGCGTGCCGCGGGCACGCTGTGCGTACTGCAGGCGGCGCAGCCAGATCATTGGATACCGAAGGCGTTGGCGAGCGCGGCCTGCGCCTGGCGCACGACCAGGAAGGCGTCGCGCAGTGCATCGCGGTCGATGCGGGTCAAGCGACTCGGATTGATGCGGTTGTCCGGCGGCTCGCCGGCAGCCATCTGCGCGGCCTGATGCTCCAGCCGCAAGCGCGCAAGCAGGTGAAACGCCGCCTGCATTTCCGCGGCATCGCTGGGCACCATCTTGCCCAGCCGGCGCAGTGCGTCGATACGCGCCAGGCTGCCGGGTTCGCGAATGCCGGCGGCCAGTGATCGAACTCGCAGCAGATCATTGAAGGGCAGGCTGCCAGCCCTTTTAAGATCAAGGGTGTCGCGATGTTCGCCGCGATGCTCGACCACGAAGCGACGGAAAAGCCCGAGGGGAACCTCGTGGCTCAGTGCGTGCTTGGCAAGGATGGCGAGAAAAATTCCCTGGCGGGCCGACTGATCGAACAAGAAGGACTGCAGGGCATCGAACAGGCTGCGGTCGCCGTGCACGCAGCGCTGGTCGAAGAAGATGCTCGAGTGCAGCAGGGCCTTGGGATCGGGCTCATGCATCCAGCTGCGGAAATAGCCCTGCCACACATCCAGCGGCTGCCGCCAGCGCGGGTTCTGCGCCATCACGTCGCCGTTGCAGTAGACGTAGCCGCAGGCATCGAGCCCCGCGCACACGAACTTCGCCAGCGCCTCGAAGTAGTCGGCACCGGCTTCGTCGGGCGTGTGCGCGAGCAGCAGGCCGTTGTCCTGATCGGTGTGCGGACCTTGCTCGCTGCGGGCCTGCGAGCCGAACGCGAGCCAGGCATAAGGCATCGGCGGCGGGCCAAGCTTTTGTTCAGCCATGCGCAGCAGGTGGCGCGTCACTGCATCGGTGAGCGCGGTCAGCATCCGCATCACGTCCTCGGGGCGGGCGCCGTTGCCGAGCAGCAGGGCGAACATCTTCGGCATGCGCCGGCAGACATCGACCAGGCCTTCGATACTGTCCTGCTTCTGCACCTGTCGCACCAGGTACAGCGGGTGCTGGGTCTGCAGGCTGACCAGATCGCGGGTGGTGATCATGCCGGCCGGGCGGCCGTCGCGCGTCAGCGGCAGGTGATGGATACCGCGGTTGACCATCACCAGGAAGGCTTCGAACACCGGGCGGTCGGCATCAAGGCTGGTCGGCTGCGGGGTCATGATCCGGGTGACCGGTTCGGCGGGGTCGAGCCCGGCGGCGAGCACCCGATTGCGCAGGTCGCGGTCGGTGATGATGCCCGCCATGTGCTCGGCATCGCCGACCAGGATCGACGATACCCCCCGGCTCGACATCAGCTGTGCGGCCTCGCGGATGCTGGCTCCGGTGCCGATCATCACCGGCTCGCGGCTGCCCAGCCGGCTGACCGGCGTGGTCATCAGCTCGTTGGCACCGCCAGCCTCGTTGGCGGCGCGCATGCGCTCTTCAAGGGTGCAGACGAAGTGCTGCTCGAAGGCCGAGTTGGCCGCGCGCAGAGCGTTGAACTGCGCCACCGGCAACAGGTAGATCAGGCCGTCCTCGATCAGGCTGACCGTGTTGCGCACCGGTTTGCCGGTCAGCAGCGAGGGCAGGCCATAGCTTTCACCCTCGGCCAGGCGATTGATCAGTCGGCCGGTGGCGTCGTGCACCTCCACTGCACCCCGCCGCAAGACGGCCAGCGCGGTGTTGTCCTGGCCGATCTCGAGCAGGACCTCTCCACTGCGGCGGTAGATGATCTCGATGTGGCGCGCGGCCGTGGCGAGCTGCTCGGGTTCCAGCCGGTCGAAGGGCGCATGGCCGCGCAGGAACTCGATGATCTCGGACAGCTCGGGGCTGATGCTCATGGCGAAATCCGGCGGGGGAGTTCACTCACGATAGCGCTGGCGCTTGCTTGCGGCGATGCGCCTTTCGGCTAAGTGGCTGTGGGCTTTGGGGTAAACTGCACGATCGCTTTCAGCCTGCTTGAGCCCCATGCAAGAGTTTTTCGATCCGCAGTCCGTCGAGGCCGCCGCCCAGACCTTCTGGGACCGCACCCGCGCTTTCGAAGTGGTCGAAGACGCCAGCCGCCCGAAGTTCTACTGCCTTTCGATGCTTCCGTATCCCTCGGGCGCGCTGCACATGGGGCATGTGCGCAATTACACCATCGGCGACGTGATCAGCCGCTTCAAGCGCATGCAGGGCTTCAACGTGCTGCAGCCGATGGGCTGGGACGCGTTCGGCCTGCCGGCTGAGAACGCTGCGATCAAGCACCAGACCGCGCCGGCCAAGTGGACCTACGCCAACATCGGCCACATGCGTGGGCAGCTGAAGCGATTGGGCTTCGCCTATGACTGGTCGCGCGAGCTGACCACCTGCACACCCGAGTACTACCGCTGGGAGCAGCAGTTCTTCACCCGCCTGTTCAAGAAGGGGCTGGTGTACCGCAGGAACAGCGTCGTCAACTGGGATCCGATCGATCAGACCGTGCTGGCCAATGAGCAGGTCATCGACGGCCGCGGCTGGCGCTCCGGCGCGATCGTCGAGAAGCGCGAAATCCCGCAGTGGTTCCTGAAGATCACCGCCTACGCCGAAGAACTGCTGGCTGGGCTGGACACGCTTGAAGGCTGGCCGGATGCGGTCAAGACCATGCAGCGCAACTGGATCGGCCGCTCCGAAGGCATGGAGATCCAGTTCGCTGTCGAGGGTTCGGACACGCCGCTGACCGTGTTCACCACCCGCTCCGACACCCTGATGGGCGTGACCTTCGTCACCGTCGCTGCCGAGCATCCGCTGGCGACCGAAGCAGCCCAGAACGATCCGGCCCTGGCTGAGTTCATCGAGCGCTGCAAGCAGGGCGCGGTCAATGAGGCCGAGCTTGAGACCCTGGAAAAACTGGGCGCGCCGACCGGGCGCTATGTGCTGCATCCGATCAGCGGCGAGCGCCTGCCGATCTGGATCGGCAACTTCGTTCTGATGGGCTACGGCACCGGTGCGGTGATGGCGGTGCCCGGCCACGACGAGCGCGACGGCGAGTTCGCGCGCAAGTACGGCCTGCCGATCCGCATGGTCATCATCAATGCCGATGTGCGCGAGGCGCTGGCCGAGCTGGGCCGCGATGCGCAGACCGGTGGCGATGCGCTGACCACCGCACTCGGCGGCGGCGCCATCCGCGATGTGTTCGAGCCCTCGGCCGCGGTCACCATGATCGAGCAGTTCGAGGCCGCGATTCACGAACAGGCGGCGTGGACCGAGCGCGGCTGGCTGGTCAACTCGGGTGAGTTCGATGGCCTCGACTTCCAGCAGGCGTTCGATGCGATCGCGGCCAAGCTCGAAGCGATCGGCAAGGGAAAGCGCACGATCAATCACCGCCTGCGTGACTGGGGCGTTTCGCGCCAGCGCTACTGGGGCTGCCCGATTCCGATGCTGTACGACGCCGATGGCAACGCACGGCCGGTGCCGGAAGACCAGCTGCCGGTGCTGCTGCCGGAGGATGTGAGCTTCTTGGGCGTGGCTTCACCGATCAAATCCGACCCACAGTGGCGCAAGTTCACCGACCCGGTGAGCGGCGAGCAGCTGGAGCGCGAGACCGACACCTTCGACACCTTCATGGAATCGAGCTGGTACTACGCGCGCTATTGCTGCCCGGGCACGCAGGATCTGCTCGACGGCCGCGCCAGGTACTGGCTGCCGGTCGACCAGTACATCGGTGGTATCGAGCACGCGGTGATGCACCTGATGTACTTCCGCTTCTTCCACAAGCTGCTGCGCGATGCAGGCTATGTGGACAGCGATGAACCGGCGACCAATCTCCTGTGCCAGGGCATGGTGATCGCTGACACGTTCTATCGCTCGAATGCCGATGGCGGCAAGCACTGGATCAATCCGTCCGAAGTCGATCCGCAGAAGGACGAACGCGGTCGCGTCACCGGCGCGACCCTGCGCGCCGACGGGCTGCCGGTCGAGATCGGCGGCAGCGAGAAGATGTCGAAGTCGAAGAACAATGGCGTCGACCCGCAGTCGATGGTCGACAAGTTCGGCGCCGATACGGTGCGCCTGTTCTCGATGTTCGCCGCGCCGCCGGACCAGAGCCTGGAGTGGAACGAGGCCGGCGTCGAAGGCATGGCGCGCTTCCTGCGGCGTCTGTGGAACGCGGTGCACCGGCATGTGGCCAGCGGCCCGGCGCCTGCGCTGGAGGCGGCTGCGCTTAGCGCCGAGCAGAAAGCGGTGCGGCGCAAGCTGCACGAGACGATCGAAAAGGTCGGCGACGACATCGGCCGCCGCCACGCCTTCAACACCGCGATCGCCGCGGTGATGGAGCTGCTCAACACCCTGACCAAATTTGATGACGCCAGCGAACAGGGCAGGGCGGTGCTGCAGGAAGCCTACAGCGCCGTCACCCTGATGCTGAACCCGATCACCCCGCACACCGCACACGTGCTGTGGCAGGCGCTGGGCCATGCGGAGACGCTGATCGAAGACCAGCCCTTCCCGCAGGCCGACAAGGCTGCCCTGGTGCGCGATGCGCTGACGCTCGCTCTGCAGATGAACGGCAAGCTGCGCGGCACGCTTGAGGTCGCAGTGGATGCCAGCCGCGAGGCGACAGAGCAACTGGCCTTGGCCGATGCCGGCGTGCAGCGTGCGCTGGAGGGCTTGAGCGTGCGCAAGGTAATCGTGGTGCCGGGCAAGATCGTCAACATCGTCGCCGGCTGAGTGCGGGCACAGGGAGTGGCTTCAATGCAGTTCAAGCAAGTGACGCGCGTACTGATGATGCTGGCCTGCCTGGGTCTGGCCGCCTGTGGTTTCCGCCTGCGCGAAGACGTCAAGCTGCCGGAGCGGCTGAGCACGATCCGGCTCGGTCAGGTCGACCCGCTCAGCTCGCTCGGCCGCGAGCTTGAAGTCGCACTGACTCGCGGCGGCGCCACCGTGATCACCGACCCGGCGTTGCCGGCGGCGATTCTGCGTGTCGACAAGCTGGAAGAGCGGCGCTCGCCGCTGACGGTCGATGCTGCCGGCCGGGCGCAGGAGTACGAGATCGTGCTGTCGTCCGAGGTGTCCCTGCTCGACCCCGACGGCCAGATCGTGATGCCGCCGCAGCGCATCGAGCTGCGCCGCGATTATCTGTTCGACACCGCGCAGGCGCAGGGTACCTCGAACGAGGAAGACCTGATGCGCGAGGAACTGCAGCGCGAGATGGTGCTGGCGATTCTGCGCCGGATCGACTCTGCCCTGCGCTGATGCCGGCAAATCCCGCCCAGTTCGAGCGCGCGCTCGCCAGTGGGCAGATTCCGCCGCTGGTGCTGATCGCCAGCAGCGAGCCGTTGCTGCGGATTGAAGCCGCCGATCGGGTCCGTGCCGCCGCCCGCGCGGCCGGCTACAGCGAGCGCGAGGTGTTCGATGTCGATGCGCGCTTCGACTGGTCGCAGGTCGGCGCCAGCTGCGGTGCGCTGTCACTGTTCGCCAGTAGACGCATCGTCGAGCTGCGCCTGCCCGCCGGCAAACCCGGCAAGGAAGGCGGCGACTATCTGCAGAAGTACAGCAAGAATTCGCCACCCGACTTGCTGCTTCTGATCGTCTGCGAGGACTGGAGCAAGAAGCACGAGGGCGCCTGGGTGAATGCGGTCGACGCTGCCGGGCTGTTCCTGCCGATCTGGCCGCTCAAGCCCGCCGACATGCCGGCCTGGCTGGCCCAGCGCCTGCGCGCGCAGGGGCTTGAGGCCAGCCGCGACGCGCTGGAGCTGCTGGTCGAGCGGGTTGAAGGCAACTTGCTGGCGGCGGCGCAGGAGGTCGACAAGTTGGCCCTGCTCAAACCCGCCGGGCGGATCGACGCCGACTACATGGCGAACGTGGTCGCTGACAGCGCGCGCTACGACATCTTCGGCCTGACCGACGCGGCGATTGCCGGTGAATCCGGCCGCGCCCTGCAAATGCTGGCCGGCCTGCGCGCCGAGGGCGAGGCGGTGCCGCCGTTGCTCAGTTGGCTGGCGACCCAGGTCCAACAGCTGCTTCGCGCTGCGGAGACCAAGGCCAAGGGCGGCAATGTGGACGGCGCCCTGCAGGCCGCCGGGGTGTGGTCGAGCCGGGTCTGGCCGTTCAAGAAAGCGCTGGCGCGTGGCGGTGTCGAGCACTTCGAGGCGCTGCTGGCACAGTGCGCCAAGGTCGAGCGGATGGCCAAGGGCCGCGAGCAGGGCGATGCCTGGCGCGAGCTGGAGCGCCTGCTGGTGTCGATTGCCGATGGCCGCGCGCGGCCGGTGCTGCTGAAGGGCTGAGTTCCCTGCGGATCCGGCGGGATGAGGGTTCAACGTCCTTGGCTGTGTATGGGCGCTACCAAGCACGCCGGGTTGGAGCTGGCATTTCAAGCGCCAGCGGCCCGATCAACCATAGGGTGGGTCTTGACCCACCTGAGCTGAACCTCCAACGCAGTCATCGGGCCCGAACCGGTGTGGCCGCGCGAAGCCGCCCACCACGCGTGGGCACGGGTTACGTCGGTCGCGGTGCACGGCGCGTATCGGTGGGTCAAGACCTGAGCTCTCCCCACTTTTCATAGCATCGCGACGGGCAGATTGCGTTCCAGCAGGGCATCCAGGGCGGCCTCGATGCCGTCGCGTATGTCTTGCGGCAAGCGCTTGATCCGTAACCATTCCAAGCCTCTTCGCCACGCTGAGTAGCGTTTCATGTGCGACTTCTGGCGGGCAAGTGGATCCACGCTGCGGGTGCTTCGCGCGGCGATGGTCATCAGCCAGGCGGCGAAGCTGGCCAGGCGGTTCAGCAGCAGCAAGACACCGGCGCGCTCCGGCTTGCGGGTCAGGCTGTCCGTGAAGCCCACGCCATAGCGGTGGCTCTTGAGGTCGCGGAAGGCTTCTTCGATCTGCATGCGCGTGCGATACGCCGCGACGATCCGCTCGGAGCAGTGCGTGTCCGCACTCAGCGAGGTCACCAACAGCCACGGCTCGCGCGCGGCGCTGCGAGCCTTCTTCGAGAGATGACTCTGTTCGGGCTGACCCGTGCGGGTGAGCTTGTCGCGCCCCGCACGCGGCCCACGAAAGAGAATCATCCGGCAGATCCAGGGCTGACCTTTGACGATCCGACGGCGGCCGAGATCGGTGGGCTGCGCCGTCGCCTTGGCGTGCAGGGTGCCACAAGGTGTCCAGTCATCGACCTCAAGCGCGCTGACGTGGGTGTTGTTACGCAGTCGTCCGACGTAGTCCCAGCCCTGCGCCTGCACTGCACGAAACCAGTCACTGCGAAAACCCGCATCCGTGACGAGAATCGGGCGGCCGTCGGAAGGCAGCAACTCAGCCAATTGCTGCAGGAACCGCTGCTGCGCTTCGGGCTGGTTCGTATGCTCGATCGGGAACACCTGCTCGTGCACCGGCATGGCGCGGCCGCCCATCGCCACCGAGGCGCGCAACAGCGCCCAGCGCCCGTCCCGCTTGAGCGAAGACCAATCCACCTGCAGCGTGGGTTGCCGCATGCCTTGCAGCAGCCGCGCCACCATCGCGCGCTGCAGATCCGCGGACTCGGCGTGCAGGTGCTTGTTGCTGAGCAGGCGGTCGAGGGCCTTGAGCGGCGCGTGCACTCGGTCGGCACCCGGCCACTGGCGAGCCAACTCCGTCAGGCTCAGCCGACGCCCTGCCACCAGCGCCTCGACCGCACCCAGCAAGCGGCGGCAACGGGACGCGTGCAGGCCGTCCAGCGCCTCCCCGATACAGCAACGTAAAATCGTCGAAGCGTGCATGGCGCGGTCCTCAGGCTTAGGTACCCCGAGGATAAAACCGCGTCCTGCACGCACTGCTTTGGCCGAACGATCACCGCATTCGCCGAAGAACCGAGGGAATTCGTGGGGAGAGCTCAGGTCAAGACCCACCCTATGGATCGGGCACTGGCCGACGTTTCGCGGCCCGCGTCTTGCTTGCCCCAATCCAGGCAGCGGGAGTCTGCGATGGCGGATCGGGCGGGGCGAAGCGTTGTCGTGACCTTGGCGCATGCGCTGCTGTTCGCGCTGTGCAGCGCTACAACGGCGCTCGCGCAACAGCTGCCCAGCTTCCCCGGCGCCGACGGCTTTGGTGCGGTCGCCAGCGGCGGCCGCGGCGGTGCGGTTTTCGAAGTCACCCGGCTCGATCCCGACCCCGCCGGGCTGATCCCCGGTTCACTCAACCATGCGCTGCGCCAGCCGGGGCCACGCACCGTGGTGTTTCGCGTCAGCGGGGTGATCCACGGGGTGGCGCGCATCGTCCACGGTAATCTGACTCTCGCTGGACACACCTCGCCGGGCGGCATCACCGTGCGCGGCATCGTCTGCGATGGCCACTACGAGCGCGACGACTGCAGCAACCTGATCATCCGCCATCTGCGCTCGCGCCCGGCCTGGCAGCTGCCGCTGCCCGCGGGCGGAGAGCGGCTGGATGACGGCCTACGCCTCGATGGCACGTCAAGAGTGATGCTCGACCATCTGTCGATCGCGCATGCGCTGGACGAGGCCGTGCAGATCAGCTGGGTCAATCAGCTCAGCCTGCAGGATTCGGTCATTGCAGAAACGGTGGGTGAGCACGCCTCGCTCGGCGGCATGCTGATCAACTACAGCCATCCGGATTTTCCGCAGGACGCGCTCAGCATCCAGCGCAATCTTTGGTACCGGATCGGCGGGCGTCTGCCTGAGATCAGCTGCGAATCCAGTGGCTACCCGGACCAGCCTGCGACCCGCACCCAGTGTCAGCAGACGCCGCTGCGAATCGAGCTGGCCAACAATCTGTACGCCGACCCGGGCTTTCCGCTGTGGTACACGCGTTTCGTTGACGATGAACCCGCGCACGGCCCTTACCGACTGCAGATCAACATGATCGGCAACCGCTACCTGCTGCGGCCCGCGCATCCCTACGGCATCGCGGTCAGCGCGCTGTTGGCTGAGCCCGCGAATGCACTGCATCTGGCCGACAACCGCGCCAGCCTGTATTCCGACTGGCTGGACGCGCAGTTGTTCTGGTGCTGCAACGATTTTCCGGACTCAGCCCCGAATGCCGATCCCGGGCTGGCCCAGCAGCTGACGCAGCGGCATCCGTTTCCGGCGCTGTCGCAGTACCGGCCATCGAGTGTGCTGCAGGCCGAGTTGCCCGGTCGGGTCGGCGCCTTGCCGTCCGACCCGATGGACCGACGAATCGCCGCCAGCGCGCGCAGCGGCGTGTTCCCGTCGCTCGACTACGGCACACCAGTCGCCGATGACGCTTTCGCCCTCGATTTCGATCCCGCTCGGCCACCGCCGCCACCGATCGACAGCGATGCCGACGGCATGCCCGACAGCTTCGAGAGCCAGCACGCCGGGCTGGGTTTGAATCCGCTGCAGCAGGACCACACCGGCTCGCAGCTCTCGCTGCCCCTCCTCGGCACCGGTGGCTACGACAACCTGGAGGTCTACCTGCATCTGCTGGCGATGGCGCGGGTTGATGCTGCCCAGTCACGCGTATTCGGCGATGGCTTCGAGGGTTGATCCGCGTGGCGATTCGGCAGCGACCACGGAGTGAGCGCTCGGGATTCTCCACCGACGACTTGAACAGCACGGGCGTCAGCGGGCTCGGGCCGGTAACCTGCACGGCCTGACGCCTCGCGCGTCGATCGCTATCGAGAGTCCCGTTACATGAGCAAACGCAGCAGCGAACCTGCAGGCCCCACACCCGCCGCCGTCGTCAGCTTCTGGCGCGATGCCGGACCGCAGCGCTGGTTCACCAAGGATCTGAACTTCGACCGCGCGCTAGGCGCGCGTTTTCATGCAGCGCATCTGCTCGCCGCCGAGCGCAAGCTCGATGCCTGGAACCTCAGCGCCGAAGGCGCACTGGCGCTGCAGATCCTGCTCGATCAGGTGCCGCGCAATCTGTTCCGCGGCAGCGCGCACAGCTGGGCCACGGATCCACTGGCGCGACGCTTCGCTGTGGCGGCGATTGAGGCCGGCCTCGATGCCTCGATCGAGCCTGGCCTGCGACCGTTCTGCTACATGGCGCTGATGCACGCTGAAGACCTGGCCCTGCAGGAGCGCTGCGTGGCGCTGTTCGAGGCGCTGGGCGGGCCCTCGCTGCCGCACGCGATCGAGCACCGCGACATCATCCGCCGCTTTGGCCGGTTTCCGCACCGCAATGCGGCGCTGGGCCGCGACAGCACCGAGGTCGAGGTCGCTTTCCTGAAAGCCGGCGGTTTCGCCGGCTGATCGGAGACACCGCGGCAGCCGGACAGTGGTCGCCTAGACTCAGAATCTGAACTTGGCCACCGCCTCAGCCAGCGTGTTGGCCTGCGCTTCCATGGTGCGCGCAGCGGCGGTGGCTTCTTCGACCAGGGCGGCGTTCTGCTGGGTGGCCTCGTCCATATGGGTGACGGTTGCGCTGACCTGTTCAATGCCTGAACTCTGCTCGGCCGAGGCCGCGCTGATCTCGCTCATGATGTCGGTGACGCGCTTCACCGAGGCCAGAATTTCCGCCATGGTGGTGCCGGCGGAGTCGACCAGTTTGCTGCCGCTGTCGACGCGTTCGACGGTGTCGGAGATCAGGCTCTTGATTTCCTTGGCCGCGCCGGCTGAACGTTGCGCCAGTGAACGGACCTCGCTGGCGACCACCGCGAAGCCGCGGCCCTGTTCGCCAGCGCGCGCGGCCTCCACCGCGGCGTTCAGGGCGAGGATATTGGTCTGGAAGGCGATGCCGTCGATCACGCTGATGATGTCTTCGATCTTGCGCGACTGCGCGTGGATCTGGCCCATCGTGGTGACCACCTGGCTGACCACCGCGCCGCCGCGCTCTGCGACATCGGCGGCGCCGATCGCCAGCTGATTGGCCGAGCGCGCGTTCTCGGCATTGCCGCGCACGGTCGAGGTGAGTTCTTCCATGCTGGCCGCAGTCTCTTCCAGCGCCGCCGCCTGCTGCTCGGTGCGCTCGGACAAGTCCGCATTGCCGGACGCGATCTCGGCGGCGGCCGCGCGGATGGTGCGGCTGGCCCCATCAATGCCACCGATCGCCTCAGAGATCGCTTTCGCCGCGGCGTTTGCATTGCTGGCGAGCTGAGCATAGCTGCCGTCGTAGTCGGTCTTCATGCGCTGCCGCAGATCGCCCTGCGCCAGCGAACCGAGCATGCGACCGGCGTCTTCGAGCACCGCACCGAACAAGCTGACCAGACCGTTGACGCCCTCGGCGAGCAGGCGCTGGAAGCCCTGCATCTGATCGACCTCGATCCGGTAGGCGGTGTCGCCTGCACGCGCGGCGGCGAGTGCCCCTTGCTGCATCTGGATGAAATTGCCGAGGCTGTGCCGCAGCACGTTGATGCTGTCGCGCAGCACCTCGAAGCGGCCTTCGGCCGGCAACTCCAGGCGCGCGCCCAGGTCACCGGCCGCCAGCTTCTGTGCCGCCAGAGTAGTGGCACCTAGCACATCATCGAGCTGCTGGCAGGAGCGATTCACCGAGTGGGCGATCTGCTTGAATCGACCTGGTTTGTCCGCTTCTTCGACGCGCCGGCTGAAATCGCCCTGGGCGATACTGGCGAGCACGCCGTCCACTTCGGTCAGGGTGCTTTCGACTGCGGTCGCAGTACGCAGCACGGCCGCCGCGATGCTGTCGCCAGGCACTTGGCCGAGCGCTCGCACATCAGCCTGTTCACCGTTGGCGACGCGGCTGGCGACTTCGATCAAACGCCGTGGGCTGGCGCCGACAATTGCGACCTCGCGTTCCAGACTACGCGCCATGATGACCAGCACCACGGTTTCCGCCACCACGAACAGTGCGTGGATGATTACGATGATGAAACCGGTATCGGCGGCGAACACCCAGACCGGAAGGCCCTGTCGTTGCATGTAGTCGAGCGCCAGGTGATGCACCGCGATCACGGCTGCGGCGAACACCACCGGAATCCAGTCGCGGTAGTACAGCAGGATCGCCAGCAGAACAAAGATGCTGAAGTGCATTTCAAGCATGCCGCGGGCCTGATGGATGGTCAGCCCGGACAGCACCATGAAGGCGGCTGCGATCGTGAGGCGGGTGGCCAGCGCGCCTCGATTCAAAGTGACTTGGATTACGCAGGCGGCCAGGGTGGGCAGGCCAATCAGCAAAAAGCTGCCCCAGCTGTCCGTGCCGAGTGCCAGTCCGAGTGCGAGAAGACTCATCACCCCCACGATCGCCAGCATCAGCAGGTCGGCCTGCTGTCTGAGTTCGTCGATGTAGTTCAACGCGGCACGGTTGCTCATGGGCTGATTTCTGAAGGTGATCGACGATTTGTCGGGGACGCGTCGGTTCGCTGGAGCGGGCGAGCGCTCATGCGATAGAGACACAAGGGCAGGGTTCGTCCAGCACCGCGGCCCACAGCGGTGGCTGCTCGCCTTCGGCCTGGGTCAGCACCAGCTCGGCCAAGCTGGAGCCGGCGATGCAGTGCAGTGGTGAGTCAGCCGGGCCGGCGAACAGCAGGCGGCCTGAGCGACTGAACAGGGCGAGATCGATATGCGCCGGCAGCAGGTTCTGCACCTGGCCGGGCTGTTGGCCCAGATCCACGCTCGCCACCTGCAGGCCCGCGGCTTGCGCTTGGCTGTGCAGCTAGTTCAGCTGCTCGGTCGAGGCCGAGCAGGCGCAGAACGAGATAGTGGTCGACGGAATCAGAACCAGCAGCGGTCGCCCGGAAGATCCGGCGCCGAGGTCGCGGCCCCAGGCCTCGATGGCCTGAACGCGAATCGGGTCTGATGCGGACTGCGCGCGTGCAAAAGCCGGTTTGCCTTCGATCAACCAGAAGCCCCAGCCGGCGGTGGCCAGCCACATCGCGAGTACGCCGAACGACAGACCTTGGCGCAGCCGAGGGCGACGCAGTGCTGCTGGTGCGTTTGGCGTTGAGTGTGTCGGAGACATGTGCGCTCACCTGAAATCTGCGAGCTGGCTTGCAAGCAGCATGCCCGGCCGATCGGCGCCTTCAGTCATTGGTTTGGCGCCGGCACGCGAGCTACGCGATGCGCGCTGTTCGTTCCTCAGAGCCAGATGGGAAGGCGCGTGCGCGCCGAGCGGCTTTGGCCTCGGCTCGAGTGGTGAGTAGAAACGAGCACGGCAAGCGCTTGGAGGCGCTTGCCGTGCTGTATGTGCCGCTGATGCTGTGTCGACGCGCCGCTTGGGCGCAGCCGCCGGAGGCTTAGCGCGGTGGCCGCGGGCCGCGGGGTTTGCCCTGCGGTCCGCGACCACCGGCCGGGCGACCCGGTGCGCCGCCTGGGCCTGCCGGGCGCGGACCGGCTGGACGGCCACCTTCGGGACGCGGACCGCCGGGGCGTGCCCCAGCCGGACGCGGGCCGGCGGGACGTCCGCCTTCGGGACGCGGGCCGCCGGGACGCGCGCCTTCCGGACGTGGGCCGGTCGGTCGGCCGCCCTCGGGGCGTGGACCTGCGCCACCTGGACCGGCGGGACGACCACACGGCTTGCCGCCAGGGCGCGCATTGCCATACGGCCCGGCTGCTGCACCCGGCTTGGCCCCACCGGGTTTCGCATTGCCATAGGCACCGCCGCCACCGGGCTTGCCGCCCGGGCGCGGGCCACCGGGCCGGCCCTGCGGACGAGCCGAAGGGCTGGTGGTGGTGACGCCTTCAGGCACATACCAGCTGCGGAACTCGCCGCTGCGCTCAGCGCCGCCGGCCGGCTGACCACCGCCGCTGCGATTACCGCCCGGGCCGCCGGGGCGGTTGCCGCCGCGGCCGCGCACTTCGCCGCCGGGGGCGGTCAGGGTATTGCCGTAGTTGTCGGGGCGGGTGCCGCCGGCACCGCGGCTTGGGCCACCTGCTCCGGCGCCTGCGCCTGGACCGCGCTTGCCCATCGGGCCAGCGCCGCCCGGGCGCGCGCCCGGCTTGCTACCAGGACGCTTGCCGCCGGGGCCAGGCCGCATACCGGGGCCCTTGCGGCCACGCGGAGCGTCTTCGCGGATCACGTCATAGGCGCGCAGTTCGCGGCCTTCGTCGCCATAGGCGCCCTGGGTCCAGGCTTTCTGTTCGCGCGCGCCGGGGCGGTACTCGCTGGTCTTGGCACGGCGTTGGCCGATCACCGGCTGCAGGGTGAGGCTGGCTTCCAGTGGCGCCAGCGCCAGCTTTTCGCGCAGTGCCTGCACGGCCTCGGCGGCCATCGGCTGGCTCATGCCGCGCTTGAGCAGGCGCGGCAGCTCGATCCCGCCGTAGCGGACCCGCTTCAGCCGGCTGACGGTGAAGCCGACGGCTTCCCACATGCGCCGCACTTCGCGGTTGCGGCCCTCGCTCAGCACCACCCGGAACCAGGCATGCGCGTCGCTGGAGCCGATCGGCTCGATCTCGTCGAACTTGGCTTCGCCGTCTTCGAGCTGCACGCCGCGCTGCAGCTGCTTGATCACATCCTCGCTGACTTCGCCGTGGATTCGGCAGACGTACTCGCGTTCGATCTCCGTGCTGGGGTGCATCAGCGCATTGGCGAGCTCGCCATCGGTGGTGAGCAGCAGCAGGCCGGTGGTGTTGATGTCGAGGCGGCCGACCGCGATCCAGCGGGCGCCTTTCAGCCGCGGCAGGTTCTCGAACACGGTGGCGCGGCCTTCGGGATCGTCGCGCGTGGTCAACTCGCCCTCGGGCTTGTTGTACAGCAGGATCTGCGCCGGCTCGCTCTGGTTGGTGGCGACGAAGGCGCGGCCATCCAGCTCGACGCGGTCGCCGGAGGCGACGCTGCTGCCGGTGCCGGCGACTTCGCCATTGACCTTCACTTCGCCGCGGGCGATGCGCTCTTCCAGCGCACGTCGCGAGCCGAGGCCGGCGGTCGCCAGCACCTTGTGCAGGCGCTCCTCAACTCGGACGGCGGCGGCGCCTTCGCGCTTCAAGGACAGGACGCGGCGGGGTGTCTCACTCATGGGATCTGCTCCGGCGAGGTTTCGGGCTCGCCCGTGTGGGAATCAGCAGCGGCTGCTGCGTTGTCATCAGTGCGGCCCGGAGTTGCCTCCGTGCCGGCAGTGTCGGGGGTGTCGTCGGTGTCTTGATCGGCGCTGACCGGCACCACCGCGGCCGGGTCTGCATGCAGCTGCGCAGTTGGCGAAGACTGCGCCTCGGCGGCGGCCAAGACGGAGTCGGAATGGCCGGGATCAGCGGCAGGCGTTGCGTGCGCAATCGCCTGTGCAGAATCCGTACCTGCGGTCGCGTCTGGATGTTCCGACAGGCTGTCGGATGCGGCTGCAGCGACTGCCGAGGTGTTCTCGGGGATATCGTCACGCGCTACGCTCGACTTCGGCGCTGCGACTGCTTCCGGAACTGTCACGGACTGATTGTGGCCGTCGACTGCAAGCGCCGGCGGCAGCGCAGCCTTGGCGACCCGCGCAGCGTCGAAATCCAGCTGCGGCTCAAGCTCGGGCAAGTCCTGCAGGGCTGCCAGCGTCGGCAGTTGATCGAGGCTCTTCAGGTTGAAGTAGTCCAGAAATGCGCGGGTGGTGCCGAACAGCGCCGGCTTGCCGGGCACGTCGCGGTGGCCGACCACGCGGATCCACTCGCGCTCTTCCAAGGTGCGGATGATCTGGGTATTGACCGCCACGCCGCGGATGGCTTCGATCTCGCCGCGGGTGATCGGCTGCCGATAGGCGATCAGCGCCAGCGTTTCCAGCAGAGCGCGCGAGTAGCGCGGCGGCTTTTCTGCCCACAGCCGGGCGATGTGCGGATAGACATCGCTGCGCACCTGATAGCGGAAGCCCGAGGCAACTTCGATCAGTTCGACGCCGCGTGCGGAGCAGTCCTCCTGCAGGGTGTGCAGGGCGCGACGGATGTCGTCGGCGGGCGGCGCTTCGCCCTCGCCGAACAGGTCGCCCAGCTGGGCCACGGTCAAGGGCTGCGGAGCCGCCAGCAGGGCGGCTTCAACGATGCGCTTCAACAGCTCGAAATCCATGCGTTTGCGGGGTCCTCAGCGCGTTTCGGAGGCGGGCAGGGCGAGCGAGTCGTCGTCGCCGGTAGCGTGTGCGCCGATCTCGGTCACGCCGGCATCCCGCTCAAACGGGCCCTCTTCGAAGCTGGTGTTGTCCACGTCCGCGTCGTCAGCGCTGGTGTCGAACGGACGATCGGCCGGCTCAGTGCTGACGCCCAGGCTGCGCACGAAGATCGGCGCCAGCGGGTTCTCCTGCACGATCTCGATCAGCATTTCCTTGGCCAGCTCCAGCATTGCCAAGAAGCTCACCACCACACCGAGGCGTCCTTCCTGCGGGTTGAACAGGTCGGTGAAGGGATGGAAGCGGCCGCCCTCCAGCCGCGACAGGGTCTCGCCCATGCGCTGGCGGACCGACAGCGCCTCTCGGCGGATGTTGTGGTGGCTGAACAGCTCGGCGCGTTTGAACACATCGCGCAGGGCAAGCAGCATTTCGCGCAGGTCCACTGGCGGCGGCAGGCTGACTCGGGTGCGCTCGCCGCTGTGCGCGTGTACCACTTGGGTGTCGCGCTCGATCCGGGGCAGGGCGTCGATGTCCTGCGCGGCCTGGCGGAAGCGCTCATACTCTTGGAGCCGGCGCACCAGCTCGGCACGCGGATCCTCTTCTTCGCCGGCTTCGGTCGGCGGGCGTGGCAGCAGCAGGCGCGATTTGATCTCGGCCAGGATCGCGGCCATCACCAGATACTCGGCCGCCAGTTCGAGCTTGATGTCCTGCATCAGGCCGATGTAGTCGATGTACTGACGGGTGATCTCGGCCACCGGGATGTCGAGGATGTCCAGGTTCTGCCGGCGGATCAGGTACAGCAGCAGGTCGAGCGGGCCTTCGAACGCGTCGAGAATCACCTCCAGCGCATCCGGCGGAATGTACAGATCCTGCGGGATCTGCAGCATCGGCTGCCCACGCACCAGCGCCAGCGGCATCTCCTGCTGCTGCGGAGGGCTGGGTCGCTCTACGGTGCTGGTGTCGGCGCTGGGCGCCGATTCGACGGTCATCGTCTCGATGAATCCTTGAGGTGTTCCGTGGCCATCACCGCGGTTGCGGGACTGGCCTGCCCGGGCGCACTCGGCGACGGAGAACTTGGGTTGCGCGGGGCCAGCCCTGGGCGGGCGGCGCATTCGCTTACAAAAAAGTGAGTACCGGACGGGCCGGTGGTCAGTTGCTGCGCGCGACCGCTCCCCCGGTCGCGCCGATCACCGCAGGCGCGGGCTGCGGGTCGGCCAGGATAGCCAGCACTGCGCCCGTACTACCGCAGCGCGAGCTTCAACACTGCGGCTGGCCGCGTGTGCGTGAGTCTCGCTGTCCACCCGGCGGTCCGGCCGCTGGGCATTCAAAGATCGATAGGGCCGACGCCTTCGCGTACTACGACGGGCTCGTCGCCGGACAGATCGATCACGCTGGTCGGCCCGGGTGGACAATCCCCGGAATCCAGCATCACGTCGACATGGCGCAAGGTGAGTTCAGCGACCTCGAATGCATCCTGCCGATCGGGCGATTCCTCGGGCAGTTCCAGACTGGTCGACAGCAGGGGCGAACCCCAGAGCTCGATCAGCGCCAGCAACACCGGGTGGTCCGGGATGCGGCAACCAATGACCTTGCGTTTGGCCTGTTTGAACCGCCGGGGCAGTTCCGAAGACACTGGAAGAATGAAGGTGTAGGGCCCCGGCACCAGGGGCTTGACGATGCGGAAGGAGCGATCGTCCAGTCTGGCCAGGCGGCCGACTTCGTTCAGGCGGGCGCAGAGTAAGGTGAAAGGGTGCTTGGTGTCCAGCCCACGAAGCTTCTGCACGCGCTCCTCGGCCTTGATCGCATCGATGCCCCAGGCGAACAGATAGCCGGCGTCCGAGGGCGCTACCACCAGACCGCCACGCTCAAGCGTGTCCACCGCGCGCTGGATCAGCCGCGCCTGCGGGTTGACGGGGTGGACTTCGAGGCGATCGCCCATTCTTGGCTCCGGCAGCAATTTGAGGGGGGCTTGCGTGAACGCATATGATGCGCGGCCGGGTTACGCATGGATACCCGCGTCGGCGCAGGTCTGGATTCCCGATCAAGCCGCAATCGCCGCGCATCCGCGCAGTTGCGACGCGGTGGCGCTCTTCCACTACTCATCAGGCAAGGACAGACGCCATGTGGTACCTGATCATCGGCTGTGATGTCTCCGACAGCCTGGCGCAGCGGCTGGCCGTACGCCCGGCCCATCTGCAGCGGCTGCACGCGCTGCGTGATGCCGGCCGACTCAAGCTGGCAGGGCCTCTTCCGGCGATCGACTGCGAAGATCCGGGTGAGGCCGGCTTCGTCGGCAGCGCCATCGTTGCCGAGTTCGAGGACTTCGCCGCCGCACGCGCCTGGGCCCAGGACGACCCGTATTTCGAGGCAGGCGTGTACGAATCCGTGCAGGTGCTGCCGTTCAAGCCGGTGCTGCCGTGAGTGCACGCATGGACGCCATCCGCGCGGCGCTTGCGGTGCTTGAGCCGAGCACGCTGGAGCTCACCGACGACAGCCACAAACACGCAGGCCACGAGGGCGCGCGCGATGGTCGCGGGCACTTCTCGCTCTTGATCGTCAGCCCGGCGTTTCGCGGCCTGAACCCGATCGCTCGCCACCGCGCCGTGTATGCGGCCGTGGGCGAACTGATGAATACCGATATCCACGCTTTGTCGATGCGCGCTTTTGCGCCTGAGGAATTCGCCCCATGAGATTTGCTGCCATGCTGAACTGTTCGCGCCAGGCCTTGATTGCGCTGCTTCTGCTTGGCCTGCTTGCGGGTTGCGGCCAGCGGGAGCCCGCCGCCCCGGCACTTGACCTCAAGGCTGCACTGATTGGCGCGCCGGAAGGGCCGGTGGTCGCTGTGGTCAATGGCGAAACCATCACCCAGCCATTGTTCGACCTGTACGCGCGCAGTCGAGGGCTTGATCCAGGCGTTGCCGAACAGCGGCAACAGGCCCTGGACAGCCTGATCGAGAACGTCCTGCTCGCGCAGGCGCTGCTGAAGAGCGAGGCTGCGGACAGCCCGGATGTCCAGGCAGAGGCTGCGCTGGTCCGCATGCAGCAGCTGTCGGGCCGCCAACTCAACAGCTTGCGCACCTCGATCGAAATCAAGGAACAGGACATCCAGAGCTACTACCAGCGCGAAGTCGAGCGTACTGGCGGGGTCGAGTACAACGCGCAGCACATCCTGTTCACGGATGCTGCACAGGCCGCGCAGGTGTTGACGGAGGCAATCGCACCGGGCGCCGATTTCGAGGCCCTGATGGCGAAGTACAAGGATTCGGCCCAGCAGTCGCGTGACCTCGGCTGGGGCCATCTTGCGCAGCTGCCCTCCGAGTTTGTTCAAGTGCTTTCGCAGTTGAGCGATGGCGAAGTGTCGCCCGTGCTGGTGCAGACCAGCTACGGATTCCACATTCTGCGTCGCGTGGCGAAACGCGACTTCGTTCCGCCGGCCATCGAGACCGTGCGCGACGGTGCTCGCCAGCAACTGGTGAGCCAGGGCCTTGCGGACCGGATGCGTGCGCTGCGCACCAATGCGCAGATCGTTGCGCCTGGCAGCACGGCCGTGACTGCGGAGGCGTCGAGCGCACCCGCCGACGTTCCAGCCACCGCCCCGGCCGAATAAGCCTCACCACGGAGTACGGTCAGGATGCGTCTGTCCACCATCAAGCTGGCGGGCTTCAAGAGCTTCGTCGACCCCACCACGCTTCACCTGCCGACCAATATGACCGGCGTGGTGGGGCCGAACGGCTGCGGCAAGTCGAACATCATCGACGCCGTGCGCTGGGTGATGGGCGAGAGCTCGGCCAGCCGACTGCGTGGCGATAATCTGACCGACGTGATCTTCTCGGGTTCGTCCGGCCGCAAGCCCGTGGGCACGGCCACCGTCGAGCTGATCTTCGACAATTCTGATCACGCCATCGTCGGTGAGTACGGCCAATACAACGAAATCTCGGTCAAGCGCATGGTCAGCCGCGATGGCGCGTCGGCCTATTACTTGAACGGCACCCGCTGCCGTCGGCGCGACATCACCGATCTGTTCCTCGGTACCGGGCTTGGACCGCGCAGCTACTCGATCATCGAGCAGGGCATGATCAGCCAGATCATCGAGGCCCGGCCGGAGGATCTGCGCGTGTACCTGGAGGAGGCCGCCGGCATCTCCAAGTACAAGGAACGCCGCAAGGAAACCGAGACCCGCATGCGCCACACGCGGGAAAACATGGATCGCTTGAACGACTTGCGCGAAGAGGTCGACAAGCAGCTGGAGCACCTGCGACGCCAGGCACGCCAGGCCGAGCTGTATCAGCAATTGCGCGCCGATCAGCGCGAGCGCGATGCGCAGCTCAAGGCGATGCAGTTCCGCGTGGTCGATGGCGAGCTGACGATTCTGCGTTCAAGCCTGACCGACGAAGACCTGCAGCTGGAGGCGACGATCGCCGAGCAGCGCCACGTCGAAGCCCAGATCGAGCTGACCCGCGTGCAACAGGGCGAGGCCAGCGAAGCGCTGACAAAGGTTCAGGCCGAGAGCTATCGCATCAGCAGCGATATCGCCCGCGTCGAGCAGCAGATCCGCCATCAGGGTGAGCTTGGCCAGCGCCTCCGCCAGAGCAAGGCCGAGGCTGATGCCTCGCATGCCGAAGTGCTGGCCCATATCGAAGAAGACGCCACCAAGCTGGCGGATCTCGAAGCCGTAGTGCAGGAGCTCGAACCCGCCGCCGCGCAGATCAGCGAAGACAGCGCCGAACGTGGCGATGCTCTGCAGCACGCCGAGCGCGCCCTGACCAGCTGGCAGCAGACCTCCGACCAGCAGCGACAGGCGCAGGCCGAGGCCGCTCGCGCGGCCGAGGTCGAGCGCACCCGTATCGACTACCTCGACCGCCAGTCGCTGGAGCTGGGGCGTCGTCGCGAAGCGCTGCAGGCCGAGCTGCAAGGGCTCGACGTCAGCGCGATCGAAGCCAGCTTGGCCGATGCCACCGAGCAGGCCGAGGCCCGCCGAGCGCAGGTCGATGAACTCACCCAGACGCTGGAAGCGCGCAAGCAGGCCGTGCTTGCGGTGCAGGAGCGCCAGCGCATGGCGCAGTCGGCGCAGGCCGAGGTGCGCAAGGAAGTGCAGAGCCAGCGCGGTCGGCTGGGTTCGCTGGAAGCCCTGCAGGCCGCCGCGCTGGGGCAGGAAAAAGGCGCGGTGCTCGACTGGTTGCGCGCGCAGGGGCTGGAGCAGCAGCCGCGCGCCGGCAGCGTGCTCAAGGTTCAACCGGGTTGGGAGACCGCGGTCGAAACCGTGCTGGGCAGCTTGATCGAAGGCGTGCTGGTGGAGGTGCCGAGCGAGCATGCCGAGGCACTGGCGGCCTTGCGTGCCGGCCGAATCGCCCTGCTCGCCGGCGACAGCGGCATGCTGCTGGCCGAGGCTGACTCACTCGCCTCCCGGGTCGAGGGGCCGGCCGCGCTGCGGCGTCTGCTGCTGGATGTGCATGTGGCCGACGACCTGGCCAGCGCACGCGCGCGGTTGCCGGCTTTGTCGGATAGCCAGAGCATCATCACCGCCAGCGGCGAATGGCTGGGCGCCGGGTTCGCGCGCGTGCTGCGCTCTGGCGAGGCCCAGCAGGGTGCGCTGACCCGCGAGCGCGAGCTGCAGAATCTGCGCGCCGAGATCCAGGCCCAGACCCAGCGCGAAACGGCCTTAACTGAACAATTGGCCGAGCTGCGTGACAGCCTGCAGCAGGCCGAGCTGGAGCGCGAGGACGCGCAGCGCAGCCTGTATCTCGCCCACCGCGGCGTGGCCGAACTGTCGGGCCAGCTGCAGAGCCTGAGCGGCAAGCTCGATCAGGCGCAGACGCGGCGCGCACGCATTGAGGCCGAGCTTGAACAATTGGCGGGCGCAATCGAAGAGGCGCAGGAGCAGTCCGGCGAATCACGCGCCCGGCTTGAACACGCCATGGAGCGCATGGGCGAGCAGGAGGACGCGCGGATCCGGCTGGAAGGCGAGCGCGAGCGTCTGCACGCCCAGCGTGAAGCAGCGCAGGCGGCCGTGCGCGAGCTGCGCGAGCGCAGCCATCATCTGGCCCTGCAGCTGGAATCCAAACGCAGCCAGCGCGCCGGGCTGGAGCAAGGCCTGGGGCGTATGCGCAACCAGCTGCAGCAGCTGGCCCAGCGTCGCACCGAGCTGGCCGAGCAGTTGGCGGTGGGCGATGCGCCGATCGAAGCGCTGAAAGCCGAGCTGCAGGTGTTTCTGGCCAGCCGGATCGATGTCGAGAAGGCGCTGTCTGCAGCGCGTTCAGCCGTGGACGGCATCGAAGGCGAGTTGCGCAGCTACGAGCAGAAACGTCAGCAGCTGGATCAGCGCGCCCTGCTGCTGCGCGAGCGGCTGGGCAATCGGCGCCTGCAGGAACAGGCGCTGGCGCTCAAAGCGCAGGGTCTGCTGGAGTCGATCACCGCTGCAGAGGCCGAACCCGAGGCCCTGCTGGCCAGTCTGCCGGAGGGCGCCAGTATCGAGGCCTGGAAGAAATCACTGGACGATCTGGAAACCCGCATCAAGCGGCTGGAACCGGTCAACCTGGCGGCGATCCAGGAGTTCGGCGAACAGTCGCAGCGCAAGGACTATCTGGACAGCCAGCACGCCGACTTGACCCAGGCGCTGGAAACGTTGGAGAGCGCGATCCGCAAGATCGACAAGGAAACCCGCGGGCGTTTCAAAGACACCTTCGACCGCGTCAACGCCGGCATGCAGGCCCTGTATCCGCGTTTGTTCGGCGGTGGACACGCCTATCTGGAGCTGACCGGCGAAGACCTGCTCGACACCGGAGTGGCGATCATGGCGCGCCCGCCGGGCAAGCGGGTGTCGAACATCAGCCTGCTGTCGGGCGGCGAGAAGGCGATGACGGCGGTGTCGCTGGTGTTCGCGATCTTCCAGCTCAACCCGGCGCCGTTCTGTCTGCTCGACGAGGTCGATGCGCCACTGGACGAGGCCAATGTCGGCCGCTTCTCGGCGATGGTCACCGAGATGAGCGAGAAGGTGCAGTTCCTGTTCGTGACCCACAACAAATCCACCATGGAGGCGGCCCGCCAGCTGGCCGGCGTGACCATGCGCGAGCCCGGCGTATCGCGGCTGGTGTCGGTGGACCTTGACGAGGCCTCGCGCCTGATCGGCGCCGCCTGAGAGCCACGCCATGGAAAACGAAAGCCTTAGCCAACGTGCAGCAGAGCTGCGGGCACGCATCCACGTAGCTAACCACTACTACGAAGTTGTTAACGACCCTGTCATTCCTGATGCGGAGTACGACAGGTTGATGCGTGAGCTTGAACGGATGGAGCGCGAGCATCCCGAGCTTCTTGTTTCGGACTCGCCAACGCAACGAGTTGGAGCGCCGGTAAGCAAACTTGAGACGATCAGTCACGATGTCCCGATGCTCTCTCTTGCGAATGCGTTCGCAGATGAGGAAGTTGTCGAGTTCGACAGAAGAATCCGCGAACTCTTGGGGGTCGAAGAAGTTCGCTACTCGACCGAGCTGAAGTTCGATGGCCTAGCCATAAGTCTCTTGTATCGTGATGGAAAGCTGGTTCGTGCGCTTACCAGAGGGGATGGGGAGCGCGGAGAGGACGTGACCCACACGGTACGAACGATCAAGTCCGTTCCTCTTCTCTTGATGAAAATGTCCCGTGATCGACATGGCCGTTCCTTCTCTTTGGTCCCTGAGAATCTTGAAGTGCGCGGTGAGGTTTGCATGCCTCATGCAAGCTTCTACGAGTTCAACCAGCGGGCGCTGGCTGAAGGAAGGAAGACGCTGGCAAACCCGAGGAACGCTGCGGCGGGGGCAATTCGGCAGCTTGATCCGGCTGAGGCCAAGAAGCGAAAGCTTGCGTTCTTCGCCTACGGTGTTGGGCAAGGGCTTGAGAACTTCACGTTGCTTCCGAGCCAGTCAGACGTGCTGGTCTCGCTGCAAGAACTGGGTTTTCAGGTCGCTGCCGAGACAGGCATTGCGATCGGGGCCGACGGCTGCCTGGATTTCTACCGAAAGGTCGGAAATGGACGAGATCAGCTCCCCTTCGATATCGATGGAGTGGTCTACAAGGTAGATCGCTTCGATCAGCAGCGTGCGCTCGGCTTCGTCTCGCGCGCACCGCGCTGGGCGATCGCGCACAAGTTCCCTGCGCAGGAAGAGATGACGGTCGTGGAAGCGATCGATGTGCAGGTCGGCCGCACCGGCGCGATCACCCCGGTGGCCCGGCTCAAGCCGGTGCAGGTTGCCGGCGTGGTGGTGACCAATGCGACCCTGCACAACGCCGACCAGATCGCGCGGCTCGATGTGCGCGTCGGCGACAGCGTGATCGTGCGTCGCGCGGGTGACGTGATCCCCGAAGTGCTGAGCGTGCTGATCGAGCGTCGGCCTGCCGACACCGCACCCTATGCTCTGCCCTCGGTCTGTCCCGCCTGCGGCTCGGCAGTGGTGCGCTCGGAAGGTGAGGTTGTCGCGCGCTGCAGCGGCGGTCTCTTCTGCCCGGCCCAGCGCAAGCAGGCGCTGATCCATTTCGCGTCGCGCCGGGCGATGGACATCGAGGGCCTGGGCGAGCGCATGGTCGAGGATCTGGTCGACTTCGGCTTCGCGCACTCGGTGGCTGATCTGTATCGGCTGAGCCTCGCGCAGCTGCTGGATCTGAAGCAGCAGGCCGATGCGCGTGCGGGCGCGACGCCTGAAACCGTCAAGGCCGGCAAGATCGCCAGCAAATGGGCCGAGAACCTGATCGAAGCGATCGAGCGCAGCCGCCGCCAGTCGTTGGAGCGCCTGCTGTTCGCGCTCGGCATCCTGCAGATGGGCGAGGAAACCGCCAAATCACTGGCGCGCGCGTTCGGCAGCCTGGACGCGATCCGTCACGCCGATCCGATGCTGCTGCTGGCGCTGCCGGATATCGGGCCGAAGGTGGCGAGCTCGATCACCAGCTTCTTCGCGCAGCCGCACAACCAGGAGGTCATCGATGCGCTGTTGGCTAATGGGGTCGAACCGCAGGCCAGCGGGGTGCCTTCGGCAGCGCTGGCAGCGCGGCTGGACCTTGGGCATCTGCTCGGCGCAGCCAAGGCGCTGGGTGCACCGCTCGGTCGGCTGGGCGACACCTCGATCGGGCGCATTGCGCAGGCTCGCCCAAGCCTCGAAGCGGTGCAAGCAGCCGGCGAGCACGGACTGACCGCACTCGGCGTGCCCGCCGAAGCGGCCGCGGCGCTGTTCGTGCTGCTGGCGCATCCGCACTGGGGCCCGCGTCTGCGCGCGGTGGATTCGGCCATGGCCGCGCTGCGTGAGGCTGCACCACAGCAGGCCGCGGGCGGGCCACTCGCGGGCAAGACGGTGGTGCTGACCGGGGCGATGACGGCAATGACCCGCGATGAGGCGGGTGCCCGGCTGGAGGCGCTAGGCGCCAAGGTTGCGGGGAGTGTTTCGAAGAAGACCAGTTTTGTGGTCGCAGGTGAAGCTGCCGGAAGCAAGCTGGTCAAGGCGCAGGAGCTGGGCGTGCCGGTCTGGGATGAGGCGCAGCTGCTGACCTTCCTGGCCGAGCAGGGCGGGTGACTGTCGTCGCAGATCCACCGCTCACACTGGCCGCGTGAAGCCTGTGCTCTTGCGCCCCGGCGCGCGCTTCGCGACCATGAGCGGCGATTTCCGCCTTCCACCCACCCTCTGAGGTTCGACATGAATTCTGGCAAGCAACAGCGCGGCATCACCCTGCTGGGCTTCATCGTGGTGCTGATGGTGGTGGGCTTCTTCGCCTTCCTGGCGATGCGCCTGTTCCCGGTCTATCAGGAGTATCACTTCGGCGTGGTCGGCGCGATGAAGGGCGTGCAGCAGGAGCCGGGTGTCGCCAACATGACGCCGGAGAAGATCAAGGACCTGCTGAATCGGCGTTTCTACATCAGCTACGTCGAGTCGGTGAAGCCGCAGCATATCAAGATCACCCGCTCGGGCACCGGTTACAACCTCAACATCAAGTACGAAGTGCGCCGTCCGCTGGCCTACAACCTCGAGTTTGTGGCGACCTTCGACAAAACGGTCGAGCTGTCGCGCCAGGGCAGCACCGATTGATTTCCGCACCGGTGCACGCTTGAGTTCCGCCCTCGGCCATGTGTTCGCCGATCAGGCCCTGCTGCAGCAGGCTCTGACCCACCGCAGCGCCGCCGGCCGCAACAACGAGCGACTGGAGTTTCTGGGCGATGCGCTGCTCAATCTGATCGTCGCCGAGGCGCTGTTTCTGCGCTTTCCGAAGGCTGACGAGGGCGCCTTGACGCGGGCGCGCTCGCAGCTGGTGCGCGAAGCGCGGCTGGCGGAACTGGGCCGCGCGATGAAGCTTGGCGATCGCCTGATCCTCGGCCAGGGCGAACTCAAGAGCGGCGGATTTCGCCGCGATTCGATTCTGGCTGATGCGGTGGAAGCGCTGATCGGTGCGATCCATCTCGATGCCGGCTTCGATGCCTGCCGTGCCGCGGTGCTGAGCGCGCTGGAGCCGCATATCGAGCAGCTGCCGCCCGGGCTCAAAGCCGACAAGGATGCGAAGACCCGCCTGCAGGAATGGCTGCAGGGCCGCCAGCTTGGCTTGCCGGACTACGTGCTGGTGGAAGCCCGCGGCGATGACCATGACAAACAGTTCGAGGTGCGCTGTCGAGTCGACAGCTTCGCCCTGGAAACCACGGGCATCGCCGGCTCACGCCGCGAAGCCGAACAGCAGGCGGCGGCGCAGATCGTGGCCGTACTGCTTGAATCCGCAGACAAGGACACCCGATGAACACCCCTGAAAGCACCACGCCGGCCGGTTACCGCGCCGGCCATGTGGCCGTGGTCGGCCGCCCCAATGTGGGTAAGTCGACCCTGATCAATGCCCTGGTCGGCTTCCGCGTGAGCATCGTCTCGCGTCGACCGCAGACCACCCGCCATCGCATTCTCGGGATCAGCACGCTGGAAGGCGGGCAGATCGCCTACGTGGACACCCCCGGCCTGCACGGCAAACAGCCGCGCGCGATCAACCGCTACATGAATCGCGCCGCCCGCGGCGCCCTGGCCGATGTGCAGATCGGCGTGCTGGTGATCGAGGCCGGGCAGTGGCGCGAGGACGACCAGCGCGCCTTCGATGTGCTGGTCGAAGCCGGCGTGCCGCGCGTGCTGGTGATCAACAAGGTCGACAAGCTGAAGGAGAAGGGCGCCCTGTTGCCCTTCATCCAGAAGGTGGTCGAGGGCCGCGACTTCATCGAGGTGGTGCCGCTGTCGGCGCAGAAGCGTAGCGGGCTGGACACCCTGCAGAAGGTGCTGCTGAAGCATCTGCCGGAGTCCGAGCCCCTGTTCGAGGAAGACCAGGTCACCGACCGCAGCGAACGCTTCATGTGCGCGGAGTTGATCCGCGAGCAGCTGATGCGCAGGCTGGGTGACGAGCTGCCCTACGCCAGCAGCGTCGAGATCGAGCAATGGGAAGAAGACGGCAAGATGGCGCGCATCCACGCGGTGGTGTGGGTGGAGCGCGATGGCCAGAAGGCGATCGTGATCGGTGCCGGCGGTGAACAGCTGCGCCAGATCGGCATGGACGCGCGTCTGGGCATGGAGCGTCTGCTCCAGCGCAAGGTGTTTCTGCAGGTCTGGTGCAAGGTGCGCGAGGGCTGGAGCGACGACGAGAAGAGCCTGAAGAGCTTCGGCTACACGGACTGATCGATGGCCGGCAGAGGCGCAGGGCCCGGTCCGCGCATCGAAGGTGAGCCCGCCTACGTGCTGCACGCGCGTGCGTTCCGCGAGAGCAGCCAACTGCTTGAGGTGTTCACCCCCGCGCACGGGCGCATGGGCCTGATGGCGCGCGGCGCCAAGGGCGGCAAAGGCGGTGGCCGTGCCGCCGTACTGCAGCCGTTTTCGCCGCTGCTGATCAGCTGGCAGGGCAGCGGCGAGCTGCCGCAGTTGACCGATGTCGAGCCGGCGGGCGTGGCGCCGCGTCTGCTCGGTGATGCGCTGATGGGCGGTTTCTACCTCAACGAGCTGCTGGTGCAGCTGCTGGCGCGCGGCGAGCCGCAGCCGGCCTTGTTCGGTCGTTACGCGCTATGCCTGTCGCAGCTGGCCAGCGGCGAGGCCATGGCCTGGCCGCTGCGCTGCTTTGAACGTGATCTGCTGCAGGCGCTGGGCGTGGCGCTGCAGATCGAGACTGACCGGCACGAGCGGCCGATCGAGGCCGAAGCGCGCTACCGCTACCTGGGTGAGGCCGGCGCACAACGTCTCGGGGTGGGCGAGGCAGACGGCGTTGCGGGTGCGGCCCTGCTGGCCCTGCAGTCGGACGCCGCACCTGCGCCGGCGCTGCTGCCGCCCCTGCGCCGGCTGCTGCGCGAGGAGCTCAAGCGCCATCTGCACGGCCGCAGCCTGCGCTCCTGGGGGCTGATGGCGGAGATCGAACAGCTGCGCTGAGCGCTTGGAATGGCGGCAGGCTCGCCTACCTTCGCAGTAGGTGCGACCGCGGCCGTGCGCGGCGATTCCTTTGGTGTGACCGCCTGTGTCGCATTGGCCCGGGTTTGAGGCGACCCTTCGCAGTAGAGACCCTTCCTGGAATCCGCTGCGCGGATGGTGCATGGCGGCCTCCGGCCGGATCACCGTTACGCTGATGCACAGTCCGCCAGGGTCGCAGCGATTGCGTGCTCGACCCGCGCGTGGCCGCTGCGCACCGACTCGGCAACCAGCGGCGAATGGCCCAGCAGATCGCGCAGGGCTTCGATCGCCGCGGTCAGCGCGGCGGCGCCGGTCAAACGGCTGGCGCCCAGCATCCGGTGCAGCACCGCGTCGGCGCCGCTGCTGGCAATAGGCTGGGCGTCCAGGGCGAGTGCCAGGGCGCGTCGCTGTTCGGGCAGATCGGCCGCCAGCAGGGCGCGCAAGGAGGCCAGCACCGCGGGCTTGCCGGCTGCGGTCGCCATGGCCCGCACCTCGTCCCAGCTCGGCGGCCGCACTCCCACAGAGTCGAGGGTCGCGAGCAGGGCCGCGGCATCGAAAGGCTTGCTCAGGCAGGCACTGAAACCCGCCTGCAGCAGACGTACGCAGTGGGCGGGGCCGAGGTCCGCGCTGAGTGCGGCGGCAGGCGCGTGGATGCCCGCTGCACGCAGCTGAGCGAGTAGGTCGACGCCGTTGCCATCGGCCAGGCACTGATCCAGCAGCAGCGCATCGAACGCCTGCGACGAATGCGCCCGTGCCTCGGTGCAGCTGCGTGCATGCGTGACGATCAAGCCCCAGTCGGCACACAGGCGCAGCAGCCAGTCGGCGCTGACCGGATCGTCTTCGACCAGCAGCAGACGAGGCGCGTGATGAGCTGGGGAGGCTGTGGGCAAGGGCATGGATCGCTTCCGGTATCCTCGCGAGCATGCTCAGCCGAGTTCGATCGATCAAGCCCCCCGTCCTCGGCCTGCTGGTGTGCAGCCTGCTGAGCGCACCGGTGCAGGCGCTGTCGCTGCGGGTCAGCGCTGACCGGGTCAACCAGGGTCCTGTGGACGCCAGCGGCTTGCGCCTGTCGCTGATTGCGCCGGATCAGCCGGGCGCCGGTTTGGGCCTGCAGCTGCAAGTGGACAGCCTCGATATCGCCGGCTCGGGCTACGCGTTCCGCGGGTTGGACTGGCGGTGTGAACTGCGGCCGAGCGATGTCGCCACCTGGCACTGCGCCGGGCCTCTGCGCAGTGACGCGGGTGCGGCCGGTGAGCTGGCGCTGGACTGGCGCGATGGCGACAGCGAGCTGATCCTGGTTCGCGGCCGGGCGCGGCTGGTGGCGGGCATTCCGGGCAGCGCTGCATCAATGACCCTGCAGGCCGAGCGGCTGCCGGCTGGATGGCTGCAGCCCCTGCTGGGCGCGCTGTGGACTTCGGCGCGATTCACCGGCGGGACTTTGGCGGCCGATCTGGAAATGGACTTCGGGCTGTCGCCGCCGCGGGTTGAAGGCAGCCTCCGCGCGGACGGGCTCGGCTTGGACACTACCGACGGCCTGATCGCAGCGGCAGATTTGAATCTGCAGGGGCGCCTGGGCCTGGAGCTCGGCGAGCAAACCCGGATTACCACGGAACTCGCGCTCACCGGCGGCGAGATCCTGTTCGGGCCGGTTTATGCATCGCTGCCGGCGCAGCCGGTGCAGTTCAAGCTGGGCGCGCTTGGCGCGGGTTCGCGCTGGGCACTGGATCGACTGCTCTGGAACGATCCCGGCGTGCTCAGCCTGGAGGCCTCGGCGAGCATCGACACGCAGGCCGAGGAACCCTTGCCGGATCTTCGGCTGGATCTGCGCAGCACCCGCGCCGATGTGCTGACCAGCCGTTACCTCGAAAGCCTGTTGGCCAGCGCCGGCCTGCCGGGCTTGCAGGTTGGAGGCGCGCTGCAGCTGCGGGTCGATCGAAGCCAGAGCGCACTGCGCAGCCTGGAGGTCGAACCCGAAGCCCTGCGCATCGAGGACCCGGGTGGGCGCTTCGCGCTGGGCGGTGCGGGCGGGCGATTGCACTGGACGCGCAGCGACGCCGTTCAGGACAGCAGCATCGGCTGGCAGTCGGCGGCGCTGTACGGGATCGAACTCGGCGCCGCCCAAGCGCAGCTGCGCAGCGTGCAGGGCGCGATCGAACTGCGTGAGCCGCTGCAGGTGGCGATGCTGGATGGGCAGCTGGGCATCGACGCCCTGCGCTGGCGGCCTGCGGATGCGAATCCGGCCGCCGATGCAGCGCCTGTTGCGGCCAGTGACAATCTGGCCCTGTCGCTGCGCCTGCAGGATCTGGATCTGGCGGCCCTGTCGGCGCGCTTCGGTTGGCCGGCCTTCAGCGGCCGCATGTCGGGTGTGATTCCCGGCGTGCAGTATCGCGATGGGGTGTTCAGCCTTGACGGCGAGATCGCGGTGCAGGTGTTCGATGGCGAGGTCAAGGTCAGCGCGCTGCGCTTGGAGCGTCCCTTCGGCGTCGCGCCAACGCTCGGCGCAGATGTCGAAGTGAGCAGGCTCGATCTGAAGCCGTTGACCAGCGTGTTCGGATTTGGCGAAATCACCGGGCGCTTGCAGGGCTATATCCGTGCCCTGCGCCTGGTCGACTGGGAGCCGGTGGCTTTCGATGCCCGCTTCGAGACCGACCAGCGCGCACCGGACAAGCGCCGGATCAGCCAGCGCGCGGTGCGCGATTTGTCCTCGGTCGGGGGCATGGGTGCTACGGCTGCGCTGCAGGCCGGGGTGATGCGGGCGTTCGAGAACTTTCCCTATGCCCGGATCGGCATTGCCTGCCGACTGGAGAACCACACCTGCCACATGGGAGGCGTCAGCGTCAGCGGCAGCGGCCGCGGCTACACCATCGTCGAAGGCTCGGGCCTGCCCCGGATCACCGTCAACGGCATCCAGCGCGAGGTCGATTGGCCGGTGTTGGTGTCGCGCTTGCGCGCGGTCACCGAAGGCCAGACTCTGCGTTTCGATTGAGCCAAAATCTGCACCACTCACTTTGAGGAAATCGCGATGAGAAGCCGGGCGTGAGCACGCTGTACATCACCACTGGCGCCAGCCGCGGCCTTGGCGCGGCCATGGTTCGCGTGCTGCTGGATGAGCCCGCCGAACTGCTGTGCCTGTCGCGCGGACACGACGAAGCGCTGGACGCGCTGGCGGCGGCGCGTGGCCGTCGACTCGCGCAGTGGCAGGTGGATCTGGCCCGCCCTGAGCCGATCGCAGAGCGTCTGGAGCAATGGCTGCGCGCACGCGGGCCGGAGGGCCTGCTGGGCGTCGTGCTGATCAATAACGCCGCGATGCTGGAAACGCCGGGGCCGTTCGAAGCGCAGGCGTCAAGCGACATCAGTCGCGCCCTGGCGGTGGGGCTGGCGGCGCCCCTGCTGTTGACCCGCGCCCTGCTGCGCGGCACCGCCGCTTGGCCACTGCCGCGTCGGCTGTTGAACATTTCTTCGGGCCTGGGTCGGCGTCCTATGGCTGGCGTCAGCACCTACTGCGCGCTCAAGGCCGGGCTGGATCACTTCTCGCGCAGCCTGGCCGAGGAGCAGGCCACGGCTGCGAATCCGCTGCGGGTGGTATCGCTGGCGCCGGGCATCATCGATACCGGCATGCAGGTGCAGCTGCGCGGTGCCGACGATGTGGCGTTCGCGGCGCAGCCGGTGTTCGATGAATTGAAGCGCAGCGGCGCTCTGGATACGCCCGAACAGGCCGCGCAGCGGGTGCTCGCGTTTCTGCGTCGCCCTGACTTCGGCGCCGAGCCGGTGGCGGACGTGCGCGGCTGAGCGCGGTGCTTTGAACAGACGCGAGTCGGATTGCGCACCGCTGACAGCAGCAACGGGCCAGATGGCGCGCTGCCGACAGCAGCGCGTCCGCATCGCGGTTGGAACTGATCTGCGACAATCCGCGCCCTCTTCGGGGCCGGCAGGGCCCTGTCACAGTGAGTTCCGATGGCCCGCAGCAACCGCCCCAAACTGATCGACGTCGAAGTCGACATCGTTGACCTGAGCCACGACGGCCGCGGCGTGGCCCGTATCGACGGCAAAACCGTGTTCATCAGCGGCGCGCTGACCGGTGAGCGCGTGCTGGCCCAGCTCGACGTCACCAAGCGCAAGTTCAACGAAGGCCGCACGCTCAAGGTGCTGCAGGCCTCACCGTTGCGGGTCGATCCGGCCTGCGCCCACTACGAGATCTGCGGCGGCTGCGCGCTGCAGCATCTGGACGCCGCCGCACAGATCGAGGCGAAGCAGCGCGTGCTGCTGGAAAACTTCGAACGCATCGGCCACGTCAGCCCGGGCGAGATTCTGCCGCCGCTGATCGACCAGCCTTGGGGCTATCGGCGCAAGGCGCGTCTGGGCGTGAAGTGGGTCAAGGCCAAAGATCGCGCCATCGTCGGCTTTCGCGAGGCCGACAAGCCGCAGTTCATTGCCGACATCAGCCGCTGTCTGGTGCTGGTGCCGCAGATCGGTGAGCGGATCAGCGAACTGAGCGAGTTGATCACGGCTATGGACGCACGCGAGAGCATCGCCCAGATCGAAGTGGCGGCCGGCGATGAGGCCGTCGGCCTGGTGTTCCGGCATCTGCAGCCGCTGGGCGAGGCCGATCGCGCCCGCCTGATCGAGTTTGCGCAGCGCAGCGGCCTGCTGATCTTCCTGCAGCCCGGCGCCAACGATTCGGTGCACCCGCTGTGGCCGGCCGACGCGGAGCTGTCGTTCCGCATTCCGGCGGCCGATGTGCGCCTGCATTTCCGTCCGCTCGATTTCGTGCAGGTCAATGCCGGCATGAACCAGAAGATGATTGCCCGCACTCTGGAGATGCTGGACCCACAGCCGCAGGACCGGGTGCTCGATCTGTTCTGCGGCCTGGGCAATTTCACCTTGCCGATCGCCCGCCGCGCTGGCAGCGTGGTCGGCGTTGAAGGCGAGGCCGGGCTGGTGGCGCGAGCACGCGACAACGCTGCTCAAAATGGCATCAGCAATGCCGAGTTCTACGCCGCCGATCTGGCGCAGGATCTGCGTGGCGAGCCCTGGGTCAAGCAAGGTTTCGACAAGTTGCTGCTGGACCCGCCGCGCACCGGCGCGGACGCCGCGATTCCGCAGCTGCCGCTGAAAGGCGTGAAGCGGATCGTGTACGTGTCCTGCCATCCGGGCTCGCTGGCGCGCGATGCCGGCATCCTGGTGCGTGACTATGGCTACCGTTTGGTGTCGGCCGGAGTGATGGACATGTTCCCGCACACCGCCCACGTCGAATCGATCGCCCTGTTCGAGCGCTGAACGATGCTGCTGATCGGCATCGAGGGCACCGCGCTGCGCACTGCGGAGGCGCAGTGGCTGCGCCATCCCGGCGTGGTGGGTGTGGTGCTGTTCCGTCGTAACTATGCCGAGCCTGAACAGCTGCGCGAGTTGGTGAGCGAACTGCGTGGCGCTGCCGGCGCACCGCTGTTGGTCGCGGTGGATCAGGAAGGCGGGCGCGTGCAGCGCTTCATCGAGGGCTTTGCCCGGCTGCCGGCGCTGGCACGGATCGGTGAGGTGTATCGGCTGCAGCCGCAGCAGGGCCTGCAGCTGGCCGCCGCGCACGCCCAGTTGATGGCCGCTGAGCTGCGTGCGCTCGATATCGACCTCAGCTTTGCGCCAGTCGTCGACCTGGGCCGCGGTAACCGTGCAATCGGCGATCGCGCTTTCGCTGCGGAAGTCGAGCAGGTCTGTGCGCTCACGGCCGCGTACGTGCAGGCAATGGCAGCAGCCGGCATGGCCGCCACGCTCAAGCACTTTCCCGGCCACGGCTCGGTGCTGGAAGACACCCACGTCGACCTCGCGGTCGATCCTCGCCCCGCGGCTCAGATCGAAGCGGAAGACCTCGCACCGTTTCGTGCCGGCATCGCGGCGGGCGCAGCGGCGGTGATGATGGCGCACGTCGTGTATCCCGCGGTATGCGAGCAGCCGGCCGGCTACTCGAAGGTCTGGATCGATGACTGGCTGCGCGTACGCATGGGCTTTCGTGGCGCCGTGCTCAGCGACGATATCGGCATGGCCGCGGCACGCACTGCCGGCGGTGTGGCGGCGCGCGTGCACGCGCACTTGCAGGCGGGCTGCGATGCTGTGCTGGCCTGTCATCCGGAGCTGGTGGACGCTGCCTTGGCAGCGCTCGATATCTCCAACGCAACCGCGGTGTGGCAACGCCTCGCCGTGCTGCAGGGCCGGGTAGGGCAGGGCCTTGCGCCGGCGCTGCTGGCACAGGCGCGTGCTAACCTCGCCGCCCTCGTTTGAGCCGGGCTTCATCGATGACCACACCCGCACTGGCGGCCGCGCTGCCGATCTCCGACCTGCTGTTTGCGCGCCCTCAGCTTGAAGCCGAAATCCGGCGCATGGCCGCTGAGATTCGACGCGACTATGCCGGCGATGCCCGCGCGCCCCTGTTTCTGACGGTGATGAACGGCGGCATGCTGTTCGCGTCCCTGCTGGCGCTGGAGCTTGGCTTCGATGTCGAATTCGACTACCTGCACGCGACCCGTTATCGCGGTGACACTACCGGCCGCGGCGTCGAGTGGCTGCGCAAGCCGGCGGTGCCCTTGCTCAAGCGTCGAGTGCTGCTGATCGACGACATCCTCGATGAAGGCCACACCCTCGCTGCAGTGATCCGCGCCTGCGAGGCCGAAGGCGCCGCTGATGTGCGGGTCGCCGTGCTGGCGCGCAAGATCCACGACCGCTGCGTGCCGGGCATCGTCGGCGACTATGTCGGCGTCGAAGTGCCGGACCGCTATGTGTTCGGTTTTGGCATGGACTATTACGAACAGGGCCGCAACCTGCCCGCCATCTATGCGCTGCGCTGACGGCGTACACGGAACCGCAATGGACATTCGACTTGGCGTAATCGGCGGCACCGGCGTGTACCAGCTGGCGCAGCTGCAGCAGGTGCAGGGCATCGAGCTGGAGACGCCCTACGGCAAGCCCTCCGGCCCGGTGCGGGTCGGGTTGCTGGATGGGCAGCAGGTGGCGTTTCTCGCCCGCCACGGCGAAGCCCACAGCGTGGCGCCGCACCGCATCAACTACCGCGCCAATGTGCATGCGCTGCATCAGCTTGGCGTGCAGCGGCTGCTTGGTATCAACGCGGTCGGCGGCATCGGCGAGCGCATGGGCCCGCGCGTGTTGGCCGTGCCGGACCAGATCATCGACTACACCCACGGCCGCCTGGCGAGCTTCTGCGATGTCGAAGGTGCCAAAGTCGAACATGTCGACTTTACCCATCCGTACACGCCCGCCCTGCGCACTGCGCTGCTGCGCGCCGGCGCCGATATCGAGGTGCGTCTGGTCGACCGCGGCTGCTATGGCGCGACTCAGGGGCCGCGTCTGGAGACCATCGCCGAGATCGCGCGGATGCGCCGCGATGGCTGCGATCTGGTCGGCATGACCGGCATGCCGGAAGCCGTGCTCGCGCGCGAGCTCGGCATCGAGTACGCCAGCCTGTGCCTGGTCGCCAACTGGGCGGCCGGCTGCGGCGATGCCGAGGAGATCACCATGGACGAAGTGATGGAGAACATGGCGGCCGCGATCGGCGTGGTGCCGGCCCTGTTGTCGGCGCTGCTGCGCCGGCTGGCATGAGCGCCATGAGCACCCCGCGTCCGCGACTGCTGATCCATGGCGCCTCCGGTCGGATGGGACGCAGCCTGCTGTCCCTGCTGGCGGAATCGACGCAACTGCAGCTGGTCGCTGCGGTCGCCAACGCCCCGCGCGCGGACCTAGGCGCGCTGGCGGTGCTTCGGCCGGCGCAGATCGGACAGGCGCCGGCTTTCGACGTGGCGATCGACTTCAGCGCGCCGCAGGCGCTGCCGGGCCTGGCCGAAGCCTGCGTTGCGCGCGGTGCGGCACTGGTGTCAGGTACCACCGGTCTGGATGCGGACGCGCTCGCCGCCCTGAGCACCGCTGCGCTGAAAGTGCCGGTGCTGTGGGCGGCGAACTTCAGCCTGGGCGTTGCCCTGTTGGCCGCGCTGTCGCGAATGGCGGCAAGCGCGGTGCCGGACTGGGATTGCGAGATCATCGAGACGCATCATCGGCGCAAGCAGGACGCCCCGTCCGGCACAGCCTTGCGATTGGGCGAGGCGGTGGCCGCAGGCCGCGGGCAAGTACTTGCGGATGTTGCTCGACACGGACGCGCCGGTTCCGAGGCGCCGCGAATCGAAGGCGAGATCGGCTTCCATGCGATGCGCGGCGGCGACGTAGTCGGCGACCACAGCCTGCTGTTTGCCGGCGAGGCTGAATGCATCGAGCTCAGCCATCGCGCTCTCAGCCGCGAGGTGTTCGCACGCGGCGCGCTGCGTGCGGCGGTATGGCTGAGCGGGCGAACCCCCGGCCGTTACCACATCGAAGACGTGCTCGGCTTGCCCCACAGCTGAGCGGCAGAGGCCGCTGCGAAAGGCCCGGAGCGTGACGCAGCTTCGATCTGGCGCCGGCTCGGCGGTGGACAGCCTGCGGGGTGAACCGTAAACTTCCGCGTCGCCTGCTCCCCTTTTCGCCCCCCTTCCACGATGGCTTCCGGACCTGCTTGATGCAAGCCCGGCGGTTTTGCACAAGCTGCGTCAAGCCGCAGCGTGGTTGGGGCGCCTCAAACGCTCCCACAAGGCGAATCGCTCGTGACCCAACCTGCACTACTGGCCCTGGCCGACGGCACCGTGTATCGCGGTGTGTCGGTGGGCGTTTCCGGCTGCACCGTCGGCGAGGTGGTGTTCAACACCGCCATGACCGGCTACCAGGAGATCCTGACCGATCCCTCGTACGCTCAGCAGATCGTGACCCTGACCTACCCGCACATCGGCAACACCGGTTGCACCGACGTCGACGACGAGTCAACCCAGGTGCTGGCCACCGGCCTGATCATCCGCGAGCAGCCGACGCCGGCCAGCAACTGGCGCAGCCAGGCCGAACTGCCGGAGTGGCTGGCCGCGCGCGGCGTGGTCGCCATTGCTGAAATCGATACCCGCGCGCTGACCCGTCGGCTGCGCGACAGCGGCGCGCAGAACGGCTGCATCCTGGCGGGCGAGGGCGCCTCGGTTGAGGAAGCGCTGCGCCGCGCGCGCGAGTTCCCCGGCTTGAAGGGCATGGATCTCGCCAAGGTGGTCAGCGTCAGCGCGCCCTACGAGTGGACGCAGGGCCGCTACGTACTGGACCAGCAGCAGTTCGAGCAGCCGCAGGCCGTGCGCCACGTGGTCGCCTACGATTTCGGCGTCAAGCGCAACATCCTCCGCATGCTGGCTGAGCGCGGCTGCCGCTTGACCGTGGTGCCGGCGCAAACCACCGCCGAGCAGGTGTTGGCGCTGAAGCCCGACGGTGTGTTCCTGTCCAACGGCCCCGGCGATCCAGAGCCCTGCGACTACGCGATCACAGCGATCCGCCAGTTCATCGACGCGAAGATCCCGACCTTCGGAATCTGCCTCGGCCACCAACTGCTTGGACTTGCAGCCGGCGCACGTACGCTGAAAATGAAGTTCGGCCACCACGGTGCCAACCACCCGGTGCAGGATCTCGACAGCGGCAAGGTGATGATTTCCAGCCAGAACCATGGCTTTGCCGTCGACGAGGCCAGCCTGCCGGCAAATGTGCGCGCCACTCATCGCTCGCTGTTCGACGGTTCGCTGCAGGGCATTGCCCTCACCGACGCGCCGGCCTTCAGTTTCCAGGGTCATCCGGAAGCCGCGCCGGGTCCGCACGATGTGGCTGGGCTGTTTGACCGCTTCATCGAGATGATGCCGCAACCGCGCTGATCCCAACGGGAGCCCGCCATGGCACGCACTAGCAATCGAGGTCCCACCCGCCCCGCGCGCGCGGGCTGGATGCGTCTGTTGTTCACCCGCGTGCTGCTGCCGCTCGGCGTGCTGGCGGGCTTGCTGTGGTGGCGCATCGATGTTGCGGTCGACGATCAGCTCAAGCCGCTGCAGCAGGTTGCCGATGTTCGCCGTGGCCGGACCTTCTTCAATCTGCAGGGCGAAGTTGGCGTGGCCAGCCTTCGCGTCGCGCCGTTTGACGCGGCGGGCGGTGATGCGGTGAGCGTGCGCACCGGTCGTGTTGCCCTTCAGACCCCGGGCTTGTGGTGGCTGATCCGAGCCAGCGTGCTGGGCGTACCCGACGAGCTGCCCAGGCGGCTCGGTTTCAGTGTTGCAAATCTTGAGATCGAAGGCCGCGCGCAGGGGCCGGAAGCGGGATTCATCGGCGCCTTCAGTTCAATGCCGATGGAGGCCGCCGGCTGCAAGGCGGACCTGTGGACGCGTGCCGACATCCAGTCGATGGGCTTACCTGCCAGCGACACTGTACTCGCGGCCGTGTTTGAACACTCCGACGCGGGCATTGCGTCGATATCGACTTCGCTATCGACCGCGGGCGTCGGCCGGATGGAGGGCAGGCTCGCGCTCAGCGTGCCCGGTTCGGGCGCGCCGCAAGTGGAGTCGTTCGCGCAGGCGCAATTGGTGGAGCTGTCGCTCGCCTTCATCGACGAAGGGTTCATGGACGCGCGCAATCGGTTCTGCACCGAACGCGTCACCACCAGTCTCGCCGACTTCAGCGGTGTGCATACCGAGGCCGTGACCGGCTTGCTGCGCACGGTCGGTCTGCGCCCGGATGCCGACCTGTTGCGCGCCTACACCCGGTTCGCCAGCGAAGGTGGCGAGCTGCGAATCGAGACCCGTCCTTCCGCCAACGCCAGCCTGCTGGCAATGGCGACGATGGATCGCGAAACCCTGTGGCAGACGCTGTCGCCCTACGTGAGGGTGACCGGCATCGACCCCGTGAGATTCGCCTTCGCCTTTGTGCGCCCAATGAGCCTGCGTGCCCAACAGCGCGCCGCCGAGATCGCCCAGGCACGCATGCTCGACGGGGTGCCGCTGGACCCCGACATGCAGGAGGTCGTTTCCGAGCTGCCGCGCATTCCGACCCCCGAGCCACCGGTGGTGCCGGTGCCGATGCCCGAGCGTGACGGCCGCATCGCCTACGCCGACCTTGCGCCCTACGTCGGTCGCGAGCTGCGCGTCGCGACCATCTACGGCAGCGCCCGCCGCGGCACCCTGCTGGACTATGCCAAGGCGCGGCTGGTGCTGCGCCTGCCGGACTCCCAGGGCGGCTTCGACCTGACCGTTCCGGCCGAGACCGTGCGCGAAGTCCGCGTGCTCGACGCCGCCGCCATCCAACCCGATTCCTCTACCGACATCACCAATGCCCAAGCGAACTGATCTAAAGACCATCCTCATCATCGGCGCCGGCCCGATCGTTATCGGCCAGGCCTGTGAGTTCGACTACTCCGGCGCGCAGGCCTGCAAGGCGCTGAAGGCTGAGGGTTTCCGCGTGGTGCTGGTGAACTCGAACCCTGCCACGATCATGACCGACCCGGACACCGCCGATGCGGTCTACATCGAGCCGATCAACCCGGCCACAGTCGAGAAGATCATCGTCAAGGAGAAGCCCTGCGCCCTGCTGCCGACCATGGGCGGACAGACCGCGCTGAATTGCGCGCTCGACATGGCCGATGCCGGCACGCTGGAGAAATATGGCGTCGAGCTGATCGGTGCCTCGCGCGAAGCCATCCGCATGGCCGAGGACCGCGAGCTGTTCCGCATCGCCATGGGCGAGATCGGTCTGGATTGCCCGAAGGCCGCTGTCGCGCGCAGCTTCGAGCAGGCGATCGAGATCCAGGCCAAGGTCGGCTATCCGACCATCATCCGGCCGAGCTTCACCCTGGGTGGATCTGGCGGCGGCATTGCTTACAACCGCGAGGAGTTCGAGGACATCATCAAGCGCGGTCTGGAGCTCTCGCCGGTGCACGAAGTGCTGGTGGAAGAGTCCGTTCTGGGCTGGAAGGAATTCGAGATGGAGGTTGTCCGCGACCGCGCGGACAACTGCATCATCGTCTGCTCGATCGAGAACCTCGACGCGATGGGCGTGCACACCGGTGACTCGATCACCGTGGCGCCCGCGCAGACCCTGACCGACAAGGAATACCAGCGCCTGCGCGATGCCTCGATCGCGGTGTTGCGCAAGATCGGGGTCGACACCGGCGGCTCGAACGTGCAGTTCGGCATCAACCCGAAGAACGGCCGCGTCGTCGTGATCGAGATGAACCCGCGGGTGTCGCGCTCATCGGCGCTGGCCTCGAAAGCCACCGGTTTCCCGATCGCCAAGGTCGCGGCCAAATTGGCGGTCGGCTACACGCTGGACGAGCTGCGCAACGAGATCACCGGCGGCGCCACGCCGGCCAGCTTCGAGCCGGCCATCGATTACGTGGTCACCAAGATTCCGCGCTTCGCGTTTGAGAAGTTCCCCGCTGCCGACTCGCGTCTGACCACCCAGATGAAGTCGGTGGGCGAGGTGATGGCGATGGGCCGCAGCTTCTCGGAGTCGCTGCAGAAGGCCCTGCGCGGGCTGGAGACCGGGCGCACCGGGCTCGACCCGATGCTGCCGACCCAGCTCGATGCCGACGGTCAGCTGGAGCTGCGTCGCCAGCTGCGTGAGCCAGGCCCCGATCGTCTGTTCTACGTCGGCGATGCCTTCCGGCATGGTCTGTCGGTGAACGATGTGCACACCCTGTCGGGGATCGATCCCTGGTTCCTGCGCCAGATCCAGCATCTGATCCGCACCGAGGCCGAAGTCGCGGCGCAGGGTCTGGTCGCCTTCGATGCCGAGCGTGTGCGTGCGCTGAAGCGCCTGGGTTTCTCCGACATGCGCCTGGCCAAGCTGCTGGGCACCGACGAGAAGGCCGTGCGCGCGCTGCGCCATGCCTTCGGCGTGCGCCCGGTGTTCAAGCGTGTCGACAGCTGCGCCGCCGAGTTCTCGACCGACACCGCCTACCTGTACTCGACCTATGAGCAGGAATGCGAGGCGGAGCCGACCAACCGCAACAAGATCATGGTGCTCGGCGGCGGCCCGAACCGGATCGGCCAGGGCATCGAGTTCGACTACTGTTGCGTGCATGCCGCGCTCGCCCTGCGCGAGGATGGCTACGAAACCATCATGGTCAACTGCAACCCGGAAACGGTTTCGACCGATTACGACACGTCCGACCGCCTGTACTTCGAGCCGCTGACGCTGGAAGACGTGCTGGAAATCGTCGACAAGGAAAAGCCCAAAGGCGTGATCGTGCAGTACGGCGGCCAGACCCCGCTGAAGCTGTCGCGCGCGCTCGAAGAGGCCGGCGTGCCGATCATCGGCACCAGCCCGGACTCGATAGATCTCGCCGAGGATCGCGAGCGCTTCCAGCAGATGATCGTCAAGCTCGGCCTGAACCAGCCGCCGAACCGCACCGCGCGAACGCCGGAGCAGGCGCTGCTGATCGCGCACGAGATCGGCTACCCGCTGGTGGTGCGCCCAAGCTACGTGCTCGGCGGCCGCGCAATGGAAGTGGTGTACTCCGACGCCGACCTGTCGCGCTACATCCGCGACGCGGTCAATGTGTCGAACGAGTCGCCGGTGCTGCTCGATCGCTTCCTCGACAACGCGGTCGAGATCGATGTCGACGTGGTCGCTGATGCCGAAGGCGGCGTGCTGATCGGCGGCATCATGGAGCACATCGAGGAAGCCGGCGTGCACTCGGGCGATTCCTCCTGCTCGCTGCCGCCGTACTCGCTGTCGCAGGAGCTGCAGGACCAGCTGCGGGTGCAGGTCGCGGCGATGGCGCGCGAGCTCAAGGTGATCGGCCTGATGAACACCCAGTTCGCGATCCTGCCGGACGGCGCGGGCAGCGGCACGGTCTACATCCTCGAGGTGAACCCCCGCGCCTCGCGCACGGTGCCCTTTGTCAGCAAGGCGACCGGCCGACCGCTGGCCAAGATCGCGGCGCGCTGCATGGTCGGGCAGAGCCTGGCCGAGCAGGGTGCCACCGAAGAGATCGTGCCCGACTACTGGTCGGTGAAAGAGGCGATCTTCCCGTTTGCCAAGTTCCAGAACGTCGATCCGATCCTCGGCCCCGAGATGCGCTCGACCGGCGAGGTGATGGGCGTCGGCCGCAGCTTCGGCGCGGCCTTTGCGCGTGCACAGGAGGCCGCCAGCATCCGCGTGCCGCCACGCGGCAAGGCGTTTGTGTCGGTGCGCGACCCGGACAAGCTGCGCCTGTTGCCGGTGGCCGAGCTGCTGGTGAAACAGGGCTACAGCCTGATCGCCACTGCCGGCACCGCGGCCTTCCTGGGCGAGAAGGGCTATACCTGCGAGATCGTCAACAAGGTGGCCGAGGGCCGGCCGCATGTGGTCGACCTGATCAAGAACGGCGAAATCGTGTATATCGTCAACACCACCGAGGGCCGCCAGGCGATCGCGGATTCGTTCTCGATCCGTCGCGAGGCGCTGCAGCATCGGGTCACCTATTCCACCACCATCTCCGGCGCGCGTGCATTGCTGCACTCGCTGGAGTACCGCGGTTCCGGCGGCGTGTTGTCGCTGCAGGAGCTGCACGAGGAGTTGAACGCATGAGAGCCCCCCTCACGTTGAAAGGCTCGCAGCGTCTGCGCGAAGAACTTGAGCACCTGAAGTCGGTGAAGCGTCCTGAGGTGATCACTGCGATCGCCGATGCACGCGCCCACGGCGACCTGAAGGAAAACGCCGAGTACCACGCGGCCCGCGAGCAGCAGGGTTTCATCGAGGGCCGCATCAAGGAGCTGGAGTCAGTGCTGTCGCACGCACAGGTGATCGACGTGTCCAAACTGGCCGCCGGCAGCAAGGTGGTGTTCGGCGCGATCGTCGAACTGGCCGATGCCGAGACCGACGAAGAGGTCACCTATCAGATCGTTGGCGACCTCGAATCCGACATCAAGAGCGGGCTGATCTCGGTGTCCGCGCCGATCGCGCGCGCGCTGATCGGCAAGAACGAAGGTGACACGGTCAGCATCGTCGCGCCCAGCGGCGAACGCCGCTACGACATCATCAGCGTGCGCTACGACGGATGAGCGGAGCCGGCTGTCTGCTGTTGTTGCCGCCACGCGCCAAGCTGCGCGGTGAGCTCTCCGAAGCACCGTCCCTGCAGCGGCTGATCGGCCGCGGTGATGCGCTGGAAGATGGCGAAGCCGGCGAGCTGGGCCAACTCGGCCGGATGTTCGACATCGTGCCGCTGGGTCTGCCGGCAGCCGCGTTGTCGCGGCAGTTCGACTGTGGCGATGCCGGCGGCGCACAGTGGCTGCGAGCCGATCCGGCGTTCCTGCAGCCCGAGATGAACGGGGTCAGGCTGATGGCGGTGGGCGAGCTCGGGCTGCGGCCCGAAGAAGCCTCCGCACTCGCTGAAGCGCTGATGCCCTTGTTCGGCGATGCCGGCCTGCCGCTGAGCGCGCCGACCACCCAGCGCTGGTATCTGCAGGTCGAGAGCGGAGCGCGCATTCCGACCTTTTCCTCGCCCGAGGACGCCCTCGGCGATGACTACGGCAGCCACATGCCGCATGGCGACGAAGGCCGCCGCTGGCGCGCGCTGTTGAACGAGGCCCAGGTGATCCTGCACAACCACCCGGTCAACCAGGCGCGTGTCGCTGCGGGTCGCAACCCTGCCAACGCGCTGTGGGTGTGGGGCGGTGGTGCGCTGCCGCAGCAGGTGCTGTCGGGCGTCGGAGCACTGTATTCCTCCGAAGTGCTGGCTTGCGGGCTGGCCAAGCTGGCCGGCATCAGCATCGAACGGATCGAAAGCGACGAGCTACCCGAGCAGTTGGAGGATTCCTCGATCGACCTGCGCGGTGCACGCAGCCTGGAGGCGCTGGAGTCGGCGGTGTTTGCGCCACTGATGGAACGCGTCGGCAAGGGCAAGCTGTCGGGCCTGACGGTGGATTTCGGCGATGGCAGCGGCTGGAACTACCGCCGCAACCACGGGCTGCGCTTCTGGAAGCGTCCTGCCACCAGTTTCCAGTAGGGCAGGGCCTTGCTGATCCAGCGTCGACTGGTGCCTGAAGTTCCGCTGCTGCAGGACACCCGCCTGCATCCGGTGCTGCGGCGCGTGTATGCCGCGCGCGGCGCGCAGTGCCTGCATGACCTGGATCTCAGCCTGTCGGGCCTGCTGCGCCCTGAGCTTGGTGGCATCGAGATCGCACTCGATTTGCTGCTGGCCGCGCGCAAGGCGCAGTCAAGCGTGCTGGTGGTCGGTGACTTCGATGCCGATGGCGCCACCGGAACCGCAGCCGCCATCCGCGGCCTGCGTCTGCTGGGTTTTCAGCGGCTCGCCTATCGGGTGCCGAATCGCTTCCTGCATGGCTATGGTCTGTCGCCGGCACTGGTGGAGGAACTGCAGCCGGCGCCCGACATCATCCTGACCGTCGACAACGGGGTGGCCGCGCACGCGGGCATTCAGGCCGCCCATGCGCGTGGTATCCGCGTGCTGGTCACCGACCATCATCTGCCCGGCGATTCACTGCCGGCAGCCGACGCGCTGGTCAACCCGAACGCGCCCGGCTGCAGTTTCCCGAGCAAGGCGTTGGCTGGTGTTGGGGTGGTGTTCTATCTCCTGCTGGCGCTGCGAGCGCGCCTGCGCGACTCAGGTGAGTTCGCGGGCGCGCCGCCCGATCTGGGCAGCCTGCTGGATCTGGTCGCGCTGGGCACCGTGGCGGATCTGGTACCGCTGGATCGCAACAACCGGCTGCTGGTGCAGGCGGGATTGAAGCGCATTCGCGCCGGTCGAGGCTGTGCTGGCATCCGGGCCCTGTACCGCGTGGCCGGTCGCGATCCCAGCCGAGCCAGCGCCACCGATTTCGGCTTCGTGCTCGGCCCGCGCATCAATGCGGCCGGACGGCTGGAAGACATGGCGCTCGGGATCGAATGCCTGCTCGCCGACACCGACAGCCTCGCGTTCGAGTTGGCCCAGCGCCTGCAGGCGCTGAACGTCGAACGCCGCGATCTGCAGCAGCAGATGGTCGAACAGGCGGAGGCCGCGGTGCTGCGCGCAGATCTGTCAGCGCAGTCGCACGTCGCCGCTGGTGTGGCCTTGGCCGATGCCGGCTGGCATGCGGGGGTGATCGGGCTGGTCGCCTCCAAGCTGAAGGAACGTCTGCATCGACCGGTGTTCGCGCTGGCGCCCGGCGATGACGACGGTCGTGAGTGGAAGGGCTCGGGGCGCTCGATCCCCGGCTTCCACCTGCGCGACTGTCTTGCCGAAATCGACTCCCGAAATCCGGGGTTGTTGATCCGCTTTGGTGGCCACGCGATGGCGGCCGGGCTGTCGATTGCCGGAAGCCGCGTGGAGGACTTTCTGCGCGCATTTGCGGACACTGTCGAACGCCGCATCGACCCGGTCCTGCTGGCGCCGGTTATGCACACCGATGGCGCGCTGGAAGCCGCTGACTTTCAGCTCGATCTGGCCGAGATCCTGCGCGAGGCCGGGCCCTGGGGGCAGGCATTTCCCGAACCCCTGTTCGACAACGAATTCGAGGTGGTCGACTGGAAGGTGCTGGGCGAGCGTCACTTGCGGCTTTCCCTGCGTCACCCGGGGAGCCGACTGCCGCTGCCGGCAATCCATTTCGGCGGCTGGACCGGGCAGCCGCCCGCGGCGCGCGTGCAGGTGGCGTATCAGCTCGGCAGCGATGAATACCGCGGCTCGCGCGACCTGCGCCTGTTTGTGCGGCATCTGAGCTCGATCGAGTAGCTGCGCTCACGCGATTTCCGGTGCAGTCGAACAGGCCGCTGACACCTCTGAGAGCCCGCGTAGCGGCTGCACCGGCAGCCGATCCGAGCGCATGCAGGTCGGATCGGCGCCGGTCTCAGCAATCCCTGCGGATGATTGGAGCCGCCGCTTCCAGGTGGTCTGATGCAGACCGTGTCGGCGATCGCGCAGGTTGCGCACGATGCCGGGTGCGCGTGCGCGCATCAGATCATCCAGACGAGGGTCGGCGAAGGCCACCTGCAGCGCCGTAGCTGATCGCCGAGGGCAGGCACGCGCACTGCATGGACACCCCCGCAAGCTCCTTGATCGCTCCAGCGAGGGAAGCAGCCACTCGGAGGCTTGACGCGGGGCAAAACGGCGCAGTTACCTTCGATCGGCGCGATCGATCGTTTCCAGCCGAAACTGATACCCGAAGCCTATCCTTGTCATCGACACAAACGATTTCAACTCGCAGCGGTCGCGAGCCAAGCTGCCGAACGATTCACCAACCCACACCAAAGGAGAGAACCATGTCTTCCGAATCCAAATGCCCGTTCGCGGGTGGCACAGGCAGCCATGCGGTCGCGACCGGCCAGAGCAACGCCAGCTGGTGGCCGAATCAGCTCAACCTGAAGATGCTGAGCACCCAGTCCTCGAAGTCCGATCCGATGGGTGCGGGGTTCAACTACGCCGAGGCATTCAAGACGCTGGACCTTGACGCTGTCATCAAGGACCTGACCGCTCTGATGACCGACTCGCAGGACTGGTGGCCGGCGGACTATGGTCACTACGGCCCGTTCTTCGTTCGCATGACTTGGCATGCTGCCGGCACCTATCGCATTCACGACGGCCGCGGTGGCGGCGGCACCGGTGCGCAGCGCTTCGCGCCGTTGAACAGCTGGCCCGACAACGGCAACCTCGACAAGGCGCGGCGCCTGCTGTGGCCGATCAAGCAGAAGTACGGCAGCAAGCTGTCGTGGGCCGACCTGTTGATCCTGGCCGGCAATGTCGCGCTGGATTCGATGGGTCTGAAGACCTTCGGTTTCGGTGGTGGCCGCGCCGACATCTGGGAGCCGGAGGATGAAATCTACTGGGGTCCTGAGACCACTTGGCTGGGCGACCAGCGCTACAGCGGTGATCGCGAGCTCGCGAATCCGCTCGGAGCGGTCCAGATGGGTCTCATCTACGTCAATCCTGAGGGCCCGAACGGCAACCCTGACCCGCTGCTGTCGGCACGCGATATCCGCGACACCTTCGCCCGCATGGCGATGAACGACTACGAAACCGTAGCCTTGGTTGCCGGCGGACACACCTTCGGCAAGAGCCATGGCGCAGGTGATGTCAAACACGTCGGTCGTGAACCTGAAGGTGCGGAAATCGAACAATTGGGGCTCGGCTGGGCCAACAGCTTCGGCACCGGCAAGGGCGAGCACACGATCACCAGCGGCATCGAAGGTGCCTGGACCGCGACCCCCATCAGCTGGGACAACAGCTACTTCGAGACTTTGTTCGGCTTCGAGTGGGAACTGAGCAAGAGCCCCGCTGGCGCCCATCAGTGGAAGCCAACCGACCCCGCTGCTGCGACGCTTGTCCCGGATGCGCACAATCCGTCGAAGCGCCACGCGCCGATGATGACGACCGCCGATCTCGCTCTACGCTTCGACCCCGCTTACGAGAAGATCTCCCGCCACTTCATGGCAAATCCGGCCGAGTTCGCGGATGCCTTCGCCCGGGCCTGGTTCAAGTTGCTGCACCGCGACATGGGGCCGCGAGCGCGCTACCTCGGAAAGCTCGTTCCCGACGAGGTGTTGATCTGGCAGGACCCGGTTCCTGCTGTCGACCACCCGCTCGTCGACGCCCACGATGTCGATGCGCTGAAGTCCAAAGTGCTGGCATCGAATCTGTCGGTCTCCGAGCTGGTCTCCACTGCTTGGGCGTCGGCATCGAGCTTCCGCGGTAGCGACAAGCGCGGCGGCGCCAACGGGGCGCGCATCCGCCTGGCTCCGCAGAAGGATTGGGAGGCGAACCAGCCCGCTCAGCTCGCCAAGGTGTTGGCCGGCCTCGAAGCGATCCAGAACGAGTTCAACGGTGCGGCGCCCGGCGGCAAGAAAATCTCGCTGGCCGACCTTATCGTGTTGGCCGGAGGCGCAGCCGTCGAGTTCGCGGCCAAGCAGGCGGGCGTTGCGGTGACTGTCCCGTTTGTTCCAGGCCGAACGGATGCCACGCTGGAGCAAACCGACGCCGAGTCGTTCGAAGCTCTCGAACCAAATGCCGATGGTTTCCGCAACTACGTGCGAAAAGGGTTCGAGCCGGCAGTCGCAGAGCTGCTGGTCGACAAGTCACAGCTGCTCAAACTGACCGCGCCGGAAATGACCGTGCTGGTGGGCGGCTTGAGGGTGCTGAATGCGAACGTCGGCAAGCTGCAGCACGGCGTGTTCACTCAACGTCCGGAAGTGCTGACCAACGACTTCTTTGTCAACTTGCTCGACATCGGCACGCAATGGAAGCGATCCGATGCCGACAAGCATGTGCTTGAAGGCCGCGACCGCGCCAGCGGTGCGCTGAAGTGGACCGGAACCGTAGCTGATCTTGTGTTCGGTTCGAACTCACAGCTGCGCGCGTTGGCCGAGGTCTATGCGACGCATGAGGCGCACGGCAAATTCGTGCATGACTTCGTTGCCGCGTGGCACAAGGTGATGAGCAACGATCGCTTCGATCTGGCCTAGTCAGCGCGTACAGATTGTGGTCGGCAAGCGTTTGCATTGACCGAACTGCAGCTGCGAAACCGGGGCAACCGCTTCGAACGATGCACGACCACCGAGCCTGCTCAAGGCGATGGCTGCTTCGTGATGAGGGGACAGCCTGAGCTCATCCTCGTCGCTCAAGAAGGCCCGCAACGTTGGTTGTGGGCCTTCTCATTTCGACCGACTGCGAAGTTTCAGTTCAGGCTCAGCGTTTGCGCAGGTCCAGCAGCTTCTGAGAACCCTCAACCGCGGCGACGGAACACCAACACACCGACACTTAGCAGGGCCACTCCGAGCAGGAGCAGGCTGGACAGTCCCAGCGCCGGCACCACGCTGGGCGGCGGGAACGTCGGAAGCGGCGGAGTGCCACTCACGGCGGCGCTGCCACTGTTGTTGGTGGGGGTCGGATCGGTGGTGGCTGAACTGGCGGAGGCAGTGACCGAACCACTGCCGACGGCAAGCGTGGTGGCCAGGTTGGCGCTGATCGCGGCACCCGCGGCAGTCGACCCCGCCCAGATACAAGTGACAGTGGCAGGCGAACCCGCGGCCGTGCAGACGCCGCCAGCACTCGCCGTGCTGCTGAGAAGGTTCAGCGAGGCAGGCAGCGCGATCACGATCTGCGCGTTCTGCGCAGCGCCAGGCCCGGCGTTGGTGGCAGTGGCGGAGACCGCGACTGGCGTGCCGGCAGCGCCCGAAGATGGGGTAACGCCCAGCGTCAAGCTGAGATCAGCCGCCTGGGAGCAGGGCAGGTTCACCACCTGGAACGAGAAGTTGCATGCAGCGGCGCTGGAGGTGTTCGAGACCACCAGCACCAGATTCGTCGACGCGGGAACCTGGAACAAGAACGGCTGCGCGACGCTGGATCCGACATCGCCGATGAAGTTCGCGGCCTGGTTGGCTGGGTTGTAGCTGCCGATGTACGCGCTGGCATGCGCGTTGGTGGCGCAGGGTGTGGGGTTGGCGGCACTGTCGGGGTCAAAATTCACCGTCACGCAAGCCGGTGCGGCACTGGTGTTCGGGTAGGTGAAGGTCTCGTAGAAGTACGCCGTCGTCGCATTGAAGATGCCCGGGTAGGGCTTGCCTGCGCAGGTGCTCGGCATTGCATCGCGGAAGATGCGCCCATTTTGCGAGTTGGTTCCGGAAAAGGCGGAGGTCACCGTGCCGGCCGGCGGGCATACGCCGCCGAGCACCGAGCCGTTGACGGCGGGAAGGGCGAGCCGTGCTGCGGCCGGGGTGCCGACGTCATTCGGCGGCAATTGGGCGTGAGCTGCACTGGCGAGCAACAGCAGTGCAACTGAAGTGAGGCGATTCTTCATGGTGGGTATGTCCTTTTGGAGGTTGATCGACCTTGGTTCGGCGGCTACTCAGCTGCGCCATGGCGCGCAGATGCAGGGGAATGTTCGGCTTGTTGGAATGTCGACCTCGGCGACGGCCATCCCCACTGGCTGCCACTCCGGGTGTTGTGCTTCGCTCACGCGTGGCCCGCAAGACCTGGCGTGCGTCGGGGCGCGCGTGGCGCCCGTCGCAAGTGCGACCCGGAATCGCATCTGGACCCCAGAAAAGTGCCGTCCGGAATGAGGACTGGCATCCGCTTGGCCCGGAACGCATTCAAGAAGCAGAGACACCCCTGTCAGGCCCCTTGGCAGCTCCGACTGCCGCGCGCTGTGTCAAACCCGCTGGGGGAGTATCTCTTGGGATAACTGCGAATTCCATCACTCTTGCATGGTCGAACTGAGATCTCCTCGGAGGTCACGCTGCAGAGTGACGCGACACGCCACGCCACAGCCTGTTCGCGTGTGTTGTTGGAGCACTGCCGCCCACGAACTGCGCGAGTTGCAAGATCCGCGGCGCGTCAGGCGCGCTTGCCCAAGCGGCGGGCTCCCGGCACGCTTGGCCTGTTGCGTCCGCCCGCTTCGGGTGGTCTGGAGTTCGAGCGACGCCTGCGGCTGCGGGGTTCCGGAAGCGAGAGCAAGCCCGACGGAGCCGCGCGCATCAAGCTGTCAGATCTTGCACTCGCGGCCATGCGCACGCGATGTCTTCTGCTCCAGATCCCGTGCCGCTCAAGCCGAGACGCGAGGCCGATCCCCGCCCGTTTGCCGTGCGCGCTATGGCTTCCTGCTGCCCCCGAAGGCTTGACAGGCTTGCCGTCAAAAGTTCTCCATCGGTGTGGCCGATGCTGCTCATCGGCATCCAGCACATTGGCCGGGACAGGAGGTGGCATGAACATCGGCGATAGCAGTCTGCGCACGAGCGCTTCCAGCGGCGACGCCGGCATCGAGGGTCCCGATAGCCAGATGCAGCGCCCCAACATCCTGTTGCTGTTGGTCGACCAATTGGCCTATCCACAGCGGCGCGCCGGCCTGGCCGGCCTCGCCGAGGGAATCAAGCAGGTGCTGTCTTTCCTCGGCAGCCTGGAAGGCAATGCTTACGCGCAGTACTACCCTGGATTCTGCAAGCTGCGCGAGCACGCGGTGGTGTTCACCGACCACAGCATCGCCGAATCCGCCTGCATCCCGAGCCGGGCCAGCATGATGACCGGCCACTACGGGCCGCGGACAGGTGTCACCCAGACCGACGGCCTGTTCAAGAATGGCGATGCGCAGAATTTTCCCTGGCTGCGCGCCGATGGCACGCCGACCGCGGGTGACTATTTTCGTGAGATCGGTTACAGCACGCACTACTTCGGCAAATGGCATGTCAGCGAACCGCCTGAGCACACCCTGCAAGGGTTCGGGTTCGGCGACTGGGAGCTGTCCTGGCCCGAACCGCACGGTGCCTCGATCAACAACCTCGGCACCTATCGCGACTACCAGTTTGCGGATCTTGCCTGCAGTTTCCTGCGCGGGCGTGCGCTCGGTGTGCCCTACAACCGCGCGCTGTCGCAGCGTGCGGTCGACTTCCCTGAACTGCAGCAGCCACCCCAAACCCCGCCGTTTTTCGCGGTCTGCTCATTCACCAACCCGCACGACATCGCGACGTATCCGGGCCTGCCGCGCGGCTTGATGCCGAGCACCGCCGATGGCCAGACCCTGCCGCCGATCGGCCCTGGTGGCTCAGTGCCGATTCCGGCGCAGGGGAGCTACAGCGTGGCGCCCACCGAGGGCAGTTTCCGGGTGCCGCTGAATCCGCTCGGACTGCCGCAGCAGTGTGCCACTGCCTCGCCCACCCAGGACGAAGACCTGCTGCACAACAACAAGCCGAGCGCGCAGTACGACTACTCCTACAAAGTGGCGCTGGGGCTTGCGGCCAAGACCGGTTTGGCGGTCGCACAAGGGCAGGGGGGAGATCCCGCCGACGTGCTCGCGAACGCGGTGAAGGCGACCCTCGCGGTGGCGATTCCGTTTCAGCTGCAGAACGACTCGGCGGGTGCCGCGGTCGGCTTTCTGCAGTACTACGCCTTCATGATTTCGATGGTCGACCGGCACATTCTTCGCGTGCTGGAGACGCTGGATGAGACCGGCCTGCGCGACAGCACAGTGGTGGTGTTCGCCTCCGACCACGGCGAGTTCGGCGCGGCCCACGGCATGATGATCGAGAAGTGGCATTGCGCCTATCAGGAGGCACTGCAGGTGCCGCTGGTGATCAGCGCCAAGCGCTTCAACCCGGCCCACGACAAGCCGCGCGCGGTGGCCGCGCAGACCAGCCATATCGATCTGCTGCCGACCTTGCTGGGTATCGCCGGCGCGACGCCGGAGCAGATCGAAGCCGCGCGCCGGAACCTGTTAAAAACCCATTCCGCCGCGCCACTGCCGGGCTCGAATCTGGTGCCGGTGATCAGGACCGGCGGTGGCCCGGTGATGAGCCCCGATGGCCAGCCGCGACGTGGCGTGCTGTTCGTCACCGACGACCTGATCACTGAACCTTTGCCGCGTGACGACGATCCGCACAATGTCCAATCGTGGCAGCAGTACGCGGTCTACTTGGCCACGCTCGACTACCTGCGCACGCCGCCATCGGACCCGGCCCAGGCCCATCTGTATCGGCCGCAGCTGGCGCCGGGCTCTGTGCGTCAACCGGCCCACGTGCGCGCGCTGCGCTCGGGGCCGTGGAAGCTGGTGCGCTACTGCGACCCGTGGAGCGCGCTGCCGGCGCCGGACCAGTGGGAACTGTACAACCTCGACTCCGATCCGATCGAGTACCTCAATCTGCTGGTCCATGATGCCGAGTTCCCCACCGCGATCGCGCAGCCCGCCCTGCCCAAGGGGCTCAGCCGTAGCGATGTGGAAGCGGTGGCGCACGAGCTCCGCACCGAGCTGGCGCGGCAGGAGGCCGAGCTGCTTTCGGCATACCCCAGCGCGCATCCCTCAGCGGGCGTTTGAAACCAGCCCGCCGTTTGCGCTTGTGCCGACCCGGCGGTCGCGGGAACTGCGCAAGTACGAAGCGACCGGCGCTCGCACGTTTCGAAACTGTGTCGGCGGTCGAATCAACTCAGGTCGTGCCCGCGGTGGTGGCTTGCGCACTATCCGGGCGATGGCAGCAGCCCCGCGACCTGCAGGGATTCCACGCGATGGCGCTCCGGCCCGTCGAAGCTGCGCCTGAGCAGCTCGGCCAGCGCAGTCGCGCGCTCGGCGGCACTCAGCTGGCCGTGCTGCAGCAGCGCGGTGCGCTCGGCGGCGTAACGCTCCAGGCGCCGTTGCCACAGCGCACGCTCTGCATCCAGCGTTTGCAGTCGCGCGGCGGCTTCGGCACCCCAGAGGGCTTCACGCTCGGCTGCGCGGGTGGCCGCATCGAGACCAAGCGCGTCGAACTGACGGGTCTGTTCCTCGGCCAGCTGAGCCGCGCCGGCCTCGTACTGCGCCTGCCGCTCCGCTGGAGGACGTGCTGCCGCGAGCTCGGTCAACGCAGTGTCGCGAAACGTGGCATCGAGATTCTGCAGCGCCATGCGCTGCAGGGTGTAGGCGTCGTAGTCGGCTTCTTCGCCGAACAGCTGTTCGGCGGCATCTCCAAACCAGGCTCGACGCAGGGCCTGCAGCTGGATCCATCGATCCTCCAGGCTGAGCCGGGTCGCCAATGAGGCGCTAGCGTGGCGTAGGCCCAAGTAGCGCTTCCAGGCATCCATCAACTGCGCCGTGGCAGCCTCACCATGCTCGCGCAGGCTGGCCTCGCGCAGCAGTTGGCCGAGTTCATCCAGGCTGAACTCGCCGATGAGGGTGAGGTAGTGCTCGAAGCGACGCAGCAGGTCGCGATCGAGGTGCAAGCGGCCCTGTGCATCGAATCCGATCTCGCCATCGGCCGTTGCGCCGCGCAGCGAGCTGCGCTGCCAGCGCGAGTGCAGGGCGGTGAGTTCCAGGCTTGATGTCCGCGCTGCCGCTTCTGCGGGCGCAGCCGCAGCGACGGTTGATTCCACGTCGCTCGTTGCGGACACGCGGGTGGCAGCGGATGGCCTGGGTTGAATGGGCGGTAGCGCCGAAACCCCTGGCGCCGGCAGCCACCACATCGCCGACAACACCCACGCCACCATCGCCAGCAGCACCGCGATGATCGATAGCGCGCGGCCCTGCACTTTGGTCTGAGCCGCCGCGGTCGGCATGGCTCTACAGCCCGGCGTTCTGCAGCCGGTTCGCGTGCGCGCGCAGCACCGCTTTGGGGCTGGAGGCGAACCAGCTGGTCAGGCCGAGCACCTGATTGACCTGATCCAGATGATTCCAGCCGTAGTCATCGCGCAGCACCACGCCCAGGTGCGAGCTGCAGCGCCCGACCAGGCCATCGTTCTGTTCAAAACCAAAGAACAGGCTGCCGGCGCCGAGCAGTGGATCACTGGCGTCAAGCACATGGGTCAGCACGGCGGTGCCGCCCCAGCTGTAATAGCGGATGCCGTTGACTACCGCGGCGCCTTGCCCGCAGGCAGTGCTCGGCATGCCCTGCGGATGACGCGCGTTGAAGGTGGCGGCGCCGCTGGCGCTGAGCGAGGCCAGCGCGCCAAGCGCGTTCTGCGGGTCGCTGTTGCCCGACAGCACGGCGATGAAGGTGGACAGCGCATTGACGAAGCCGGCCACGATCGGCCGCAGCGCCGAGCCCGGTGGCAGGGTCGCATTCAAACCATCAGCGACCTTGCTGCCGGTGTGCGGCGAGCCGATCGAGGTAACTGACGCCACCAGGTCCGGACGCACCGAGGCGACATAGCGGATGGTCGGCCCGCCGTGGCTGTGGCCGATCAGGTTGAAGCGGCTGTGGCCGTGGATGGCGCGCAGCGTGTCGAGCTCGCGAATCAGCTGTTCGCCGCGGACCTCGCTGAAGTTGCTGGCCGAGACCGTCGGCACGTACACCCGGGCGCCCCCGGAGCGCAGCTCGGCCGGGATGCCGTACCAGTAGTCGTATACGCCGAGAAGCGAGTCGAAGCCGAGCAGGCCGTGCACCAGCACGATCGGATGACGGGTTTTGGTATAGGTCGACTGCGCCAGCGCAGTCACGGAAACACAGCACAACACGACCGCTGCGAGCGCGCAGCGAGCAAGGTTTGCGAACATGACTTCCCTCCCCGAAAGTCTGATTCCTGATGAGACGGTTGAGCCGGCCCGGTGATCTTTGTGGGTGCCAGCGCTGCCGTTCGAGTCCGTTCGCGTTCGTCCTGGGCGCCGACCCTACGGTGGCGTAGGGTGGCCGTCACGCTGCATCGCAGCGAAACCCGTAGTGCAGTAGTTGGCGCGCGCAACTCGCTCATGGGAACTCGTAGCCTTCGCTTGAGGCCAAGCCCGTTCATCCGCGACCAGAGCACCCGTCCATGCATCGATACCTGACCGCGCTCTGCCTGATGTCCGTGCTCTTGCTGATGACTGCACTAGCCATCGGGTTCGTGCAGAACCCGGCATCCGCCAGCGAGCGCGCCGAAGCCGCCGCCACGCGCGTCCTGCCGGCGCTGACCCGCGATCTCGATGCACTGGATGCAGGCCCGGGCCAGCCGGTGTTCCTGCGCATCTTCAAGCGCGAATCCGAGCTTGAACTGTGGGTGCAGCCGCGCGCGCAGGGCGAGCTGAAGTTGTTCAGAACCTATCCAATCTGCGCGTGGTCGGGACGCCTCGGGCCGAAGACTCGCGAGGGTGACCGGCAGGCACCTGAGGGCATCTACAGCATCCGCCGCGGCCAGCTCAATCCGCGCAGCCAGTTTCATCTGAGCTTCAACCTCGGCTATCCGAATGCCTATGAGCGCGCCCAAGGTTGGACCGGCTCGGCGCTGATGGTCCACGGCGCCTGCGTATCGATCGGCTGCTACGCGATGACCGATCCGGCGATCGAAGAGATCTACACCCTGGTCGACGCCGCGCTGCGCGCGGGCCAATCCGCGGTTCCCGTGCACGCGCTGCCGTTCCGGATGGATCACTCGTCGAACAACGAGGACGGCGGGGCACATACCGAGCTGTGGACTTCGCTTGCGGAGATCGATGCCGACTTTGACCAGCGCCGACAGATGCCGCGAGTCGCGGTGTCTGCGGCGGGCTATCGGCTGCTGGACTGAAGGACGGAGCGCCGGCAGCGCGCTGCCATCGCCTGAATCGCGCGCACGGACTGATTCCGCTTGGAGCGCGTGTCGCCCTTGCCTGATACTGCGCGGCCTTCCGCGCGCTGCGCCTCGACGACGTTCGACCTCAACCAGCCCCTTGATGGCGATCACGTGCGCCCGGGCGAACCAACGCCGCAACGCGGTCGCATGGGTCATCCGGCAAGTCCTGAGAACGGATTCGTCTGTGCTCGACCAACACCCATAAGCCCCTGCAAAGACACGCACGCATGAACGCCGACGCAGACACGGTTGTGCTGTATCGACCGACCGGCCCCAGCGAGCTCGCGCTCGTCAGGGCCAGCGGCAATCTGCGCTGGCCACCGCGCCTGCCGGATCAGCCGATTTTCTATCCGGTGACCAACGAGGCCTATGCCGCCCAGATCGCGCGGGAGTGGAACGTGCCTGCCAGCGGCAGCGGTTATGTCACGCGCTTCCATGTGCGTCGCGAGTTCATGCAGCGCTATCCGGTACAGACCGTGGGCGGCCGTGAGCACAGCGAGTGGTGGGTGCCGGCGGAAGAGCTTGAGGCGCTCAACGACAACATCGTTGGCGAGATCGAAGTCATCGCCGAGTTTCATCGCTGATGCTGTCGGCTAGGCGGCATGAGGTACGTTCCGCGTGAGCACCGCGCGCCTCACCCTGCTGACCGCGCTTGCGTTGCTGGCCTTCGCCGGCAACTCGCTGCTGTGCCGGATCGCGCTGCGCGATACCGCGATCGACCCCGCCAGCTTCACCCTGATCCGGATCGTCGCAGGCGCGCTGGTGCTGGCGCTGCTGGTCGGCCTGCGCGCGCCGGCAGCCCTGCGTGCGGGCAGTTGGGCGTCGGCGCTGGCGCTGTTCGGCTACGCCATCGCGTTCTCCTACGCCTATCTCGGCCTGAGCGCAGGCACCGGCGCGCTGATCCTGTTCGGCGCGGTGCAGGCCAGCATGATCGGCTGGGGAATGTTCCGCGGCGAACGCTTTCGCGGCCTGCAGCTGTTCGGTTTCGCGCTGGCGATCAGCGGTCTGATCGGCCTGCTGCTGCCGGGTCTGTCGGCGCCACCGCTGGGCCCCGCCGCACTGATGCTGCTGGCCGGTGTCGCCTGGGGCGTGTACAGCCTGCGCGGGCGCGGTGCGGGCGATCCCACTGCCGTGACCGCAGGCAACTTCATCCGCGCGGTGCCGCTGGCGGTGCTGGCGGCAGCGCTTGCATGGGTCCTTGCGCCGGGTTCCATGCGGGTCGATGCCGCCGGCACCGTGTACGCCTTGAGCTCGGGCGCCCTGACCTCGGGCCTGGGCTATGCGATCTGGTACACCGTGCTGCCGGCGCTGCGGGCCACCACTGCGGCGACCCTGCAGCTGAGCGTGCCCGTGATCACCGCGCTGGGCGGCGTGCTGCTGCTGGCCGAGCCGCTGAGCCTGCGGCTGGTGCTGGCGTCGGTGGCGGTGTTGGGCGGTGTCGCCTTGGTGGTGCTGTGGCCGAAGAGGGAGCTGCGAAATGGATGAGATCGAACTTGAAGGCCGGCATGCGGCCCTACTGGAAGCGCTGAGCGCTTTCGATAGGGCCAGCGAGAAAGACGCGTCGCGCGCGCTGGATGAGCGGGAATACGATGCCACGCACTACCGGTTTCAGGCGGCGATCTTGCGTGAGCCTCTGCCGCGGTCCCGACTGACAGGGGTGCGCGTTGAACATCGCGGACGCTTGGAAGGCTGGGGACTCGCGGACGAATTCATCGTCCACTGTTCCCGGCGTGATGCCTGGAACCTCGGGCTGTGGCTGGTCGCCAGTGTGCTGCATGCGCCGGACCTTGAGCCGGTGCTCGATTTGGCTGACGGTGCCGAGCGGGTTCGCCGGATCCGACTGGAGCGCGAGCAGCCTTCGTTCCGGCCATTCGCGGTGAAGATCGAAAGTTATGACTGGCGCCCGGCCGAGCCCGAGGAATGGCTGCGCAGGGACCCGACTCAGCGCTTTCTCGGTCAGCGCGCACAGCTGCAGCTGCTAAACACCCTACGCGCCTACACTCCACGAGACAGTGACGCAGCACGTTATCTCTCATTCTAGGGCGGCTTTGTTCGGAGACTCCCATGCCAAAGCCGTTGCGGGTTCGCCCGCCAGAAACATCTTCCGCCG
>NZ_JBILJQ010000071.1:0-26513 GCF_044377145.1 Aquimonas sp. | reverse complement strand
GACTGCCGACCACGCGCAACCGCGACATCGACAGCTTGCTGCCGATCGAGGGCTGGGCGCCGATCTGCAACTGAGGCTCAGCACGGCGAGTGGGGAAGCGGTAGGTGGCTTGGGCGGACGCATACGATGCAGACGCTGGACCAGGGTCGCGATGCTGGCCGGTTTGGTCAGATAGTCGTCCATGCCGGCCTCGATGCAGCGCTCCGCCTCGCCCTTCATCACCGCGGCGGTCAGCGCGATGATCGGGGTGCGCTGTGCGCCGATACGGGCTTCTTCGGCACGGATTTCGGCGCCCAGCTGATAGCCGTCCATCACCGGCATGTGCAGATCGGTCAGCACCAGCGCGAAGCGCCCGCTGCGCCAGGCGGCAAGACCTTGAGCACCATCGTTGCAGGCTTCGCAGCGGAATCCGGCCAGGGCCAGCTGGCGGGTCACCACCAGACGATTGGTCGGGTGATCGTCGACCAGCAGCACCAGGCTGCGCTCGGCTTCGGCGGCTTCCGGCGTCGGCAGCAGCCGGTGCTGCAGCGGCTGCGCCGGGACTGCTTCGGCCTCGGCGGCCAATTCGGCCGGGCTGGCGTGATGAAGTTCGAGCTCCAAGCGCAGCGTGGTGCCTTCGCCCTCGCGGCTGTTGAGGCTGATCGCGGCGCCCATCAGCTCGGCCAGACGCGCGCAGATGGCCAGCCCCAGACCGCTGCCGCCGAAGCGCCGTGTGGTGCTGCTCTCGGCTTGGGTAAACGGGTCGAACAGCTGGCCCTGCAGTGCCTGCGCGATGCCGATGCCGGTGTCGCTGACCGCCAGAGCCAGCCGGTCGCAGCGCTCGCCCTGCTGCAGCAGCTCCACGCTGACATGGACGCCGCCGTGTTCGGTGAACTTGATCGCATTCGACAGGAAGTTGCCGAGAATCTGCCGCAGCCGCAGTGCATCGGCGCGGTAGGCCGGCGCCAGCCGCGGATCGATCCGGCAGTCCAGGCTCAAGCCCTTGCTGGAGGCGGCGGCGACGAAGTTCAGCACCGCGGTTTCCACCAATCGACGCAGGTCGAGTGCGGCCGGCGCGAGCTCGAGCTTGCCGGCTTCGATCTTCGAGAAATCGAGGATGTCGCCGATGATCTGCAGCAGGTTGTCGGCCGAGTGGCGGATCATCGCAAGGGCGCGACGCTGATCCTCATCGAGCCGCGTATGCGCCATCACTTCCACCATGCCGGTGACGCCGATCATCGGCGTACGCAGCTCGTGGCTCATGGTGGCGAGGAAGGCGCTCTTGGCGCGATTGGCGGCATTGGCGCGCAGCTCGGAGGCACGCAGCTCGCCGCCGTAGCGCAGCAGCTCGGCGCGCATCGCGTTGAAGGCATCCACCACTTCACCGAGTTCACCGCTCGGCCGGTGCACTGGTTGCTCTCGGAAATCCCGCTTAAGCAGGCGCCGCGCCATCAGATCGAGGCCTTCGATGCCGCGCGCCAGGTTGTGCGCCAGGCGCACCCCAACCAGCAGCACCACCGCCAGCGTGAACAGACTCAGGCCGACCCGCAGCACGCTGGTGCGCTCGCCGCGGGCCTGCTGCTCGTGCAGCACGCTTTCGGCGCCGATGATCTCCAGATCACCGAGAAAGCGCAGACGCAGGATTACAGGGTCGATCGCCGGCGCGAGCACGCCCTCGCAGAGCTGCTGGATCGCGTCGCGATTGCTGGTGCGCAGGGCGGTCAGCAGCTCGCGGCTGGCGCGATCGGCATCGACCCGCGCTTGGGCGATCTGCACCATCAGGCTCTGCTGCTCAGGGCCACGCGCTTGCGTCGTCAGCGCCTGCCAGTGCGCGTCGATACGGCTGAGCGCATCCTCGCCCAGCCGCTGCGCCTGCGCCAGACCGATCTGACCGTCGCGTGCCTTGTACGCCGTGGCCAGCAGGTCGTGGCTGTAGGCATCCGACATCGCTTTGATCCGGCGCAGGCTGGCCAGCGGGCCTTCGACCAGGCCGCGCAGTGCGCGCTGGCTCTGCGCCTGGCTGAATTCGTCGAGCAGCAGCACACCGCCACCGGTGAGCACCAGCAGCAGCATCAGGCCGAACAGCTGGGTACGAATGCCCAAGCGTGGCCAGCGCGGCCGCGGAGTCACCTGAAGCCGCTCGGCGAGGGGTTGGCCATCTCAGGCTTCGGGCCGCCGCCAGGCGTTGACCACAGCGGGCAGCTCTTCGCCCGGTACCGGCCGACCGATCAGATAGCCTTGCGCATAGGTGCAATCCAGCTCGGCCAGCATTTGCCATTCCGCGGCGCTTTCGACGCCTTCACCGACCGTGCTCAGGCCCAGCTTCCGCGCCAGCTCCAGGCTGGCCTCGACCACCGCGCGCCGGCGCGGATTGCGCTGCGCGCCGGTGACGAAGGTCTGGTCGATCTTGAGTTCGGTGAACGGGATCTGCGACAGCTGCGAAAGCGATGAATAGCCGGTGCCGAAATCATCGATCGACAGCCCGAAACCCTTGAGTCGCAGCCGCGCCAATGCGCCAAGCGCGGTTGCGGCTTCCTGCATCACCGCGCTTTCGGTCAATTCAAGAACGATCTGGTTGGGTGCCACGCCGTGGCGATCGGCCACCGCCTGGAAGTGATCGGCCGCATCCGCCGCGGTCAGGCCAAGCATCGAGACATTGACCGCAACCCGCAGCGGCAGCCCTTCGCTGGCCCAGCGCGCGCGCCAGGCGCAGGCCTGGTCAAGCATGGTCAGGGTCAAGCGCTCGATCAGTCCGGCCTGTTCGAGTGCAGGGATGAACTGCGAGGGCCAGACCATTTCGCCGTCGGCGCGGCGCCAGCGCGCCAGCGCTTCGACCGTCACCACGCGGCCGTTGTTGACCGTCACCTGGGGTTGGAAGTAGGCCACGAACTCGTCGTTGTCGAGGCCCTGCCGCAGCGCCTCGGCGGTGATGCTGCCCTGCTCGGCCGCGCTGATCGGATCGGCCTCGGCGGCCAGGGTCGACAGGATGTCGCGCAGCTTGGTGGTGGTCAGCGGTTTCTGCACGCTGCCCAGCACACGCACCCCGTAGGTCCGTGCCATGTTCTCGACCGTGTGCTGCAGGGCCGGTTCCAGCGCGCTGGCGATGATCAGAGCGCCAGCGCGGCCGGCCTGGGCGATCGCGCTGATGAACTGCACGCCGTCCATGCCGGGCATGTCAAGGTCGACGATCAATACATGCACCGGGCTCGGGCGCGCCATCAGCAGCCGCATGGCGTCTTCACCGGTAGCGGCATCCAGACATTCGCCACAGCCGATGTCGGCCAGCAGGCGCAGGGCCATGCGACGCTGAAAGCCGTGGTCTTCGACTACAAGAACCGACATCGCCGCGAAATCCATCGCTGTCCCCTGTGCTGCATGCAGTACCGCGGGTGTCGCAGTCTGCTTCAAGCCTGCTGTGCGGACGCCGGCCCGTCAACCGATAGCCCGCGTGCCGCTGCTTTCAATCCAGCCGGCGCGGAATCGCCGCTTGAACTCAAGGCGCGTCGCGCAGCCAGGCTTCGTGCATGGACTGCATCGCCAAACGCTCGTTCGGGCCGAAGTCGGCGGTAGCCGCATCCAGATCTGCCTCGCGTCCCCACTGCGTGGGCTGCGACTCGGCAGCCTTGGCGTAGTAGGTCAGCGCAGTCTCGCGGTCGCCCTGCGACCACAGCAGCAGGGCGAAGTGGGAAGGCACCCAGTCCGGCTGGCCGCCGTGCAGCGCATAGGCCTGCAACCACTGTGCCTTCGCCAGCTCGAACTCCCCCAGGTGAAAGCGGATCCAGCCGTAGTTGTAGTGCACCATCCGCCGGGTCAGGCTGCCCTCTTCGCTGAGCCGCAGGGCAGCTTCCGCGTCGCGCTCGATGCGCTGGCGCATGCCGCGGTCGGCATGCATCCAGGCGCTCTGCAGTCTCAGCACGGGGTTGCGTCCCTCACGCCGCAGGGAGGTATCCAGGGCTGCGCGCTCAGTCGCGTTGTCGATATCGACGCGCTGGACCCAACGTGCTGCCGGGTCGGCTTGGTCGTAGCGAGCATCCAGCGGCGGGAGATCCTGGGCCGCCAGCGGCAGCACCATGAGCATACCGAGCAGCCAGACCAGCCTGCATACGGCGCGTGTGGTTGAGGCCGGGGCGAAAGGGGTGGGCAGTGCGCAGGGCATATCGGGATCCGAATCGAATGGAGGGGCGCTGGCGGGTGCCAGAACTCCATGCAGTTGGCAAGCGGCTTCGAGCATACGGGGCTGGACCAAGGTCGACTGTTAGAATTTGTGGTCTTCCCAGCCCCGGTCACAGCTGATGTCTGCCATTGCCAACGCCAATGCGATTCCCGCCGTTCTGCTCGACAGCCCGCCGGTCGATCTCGACTACGGGCTCGAGCACAAATACACCCGCGAATCCGGCCGCATCTATCTGTCCGGCGTGCAGGCGCTGGTGCGTCTGCCGCTGATGCAGCAGATGCGCGATCGCGCTCAGCAGCTCAACACCGCCGGCTTCATCTCCGGCTACCGCGGCAGCCCGCTGGGTGGCTTCGATCTCGAACTGTGGAAAGCCAAAAAGCACCTCGCTGCCTCATCGATCCACTTCACGCCCGGCTTGAACGAAGACCTCGGCGCGACCATGGTCTGGGGCAGCCAGCAGACCAACCTGTTCGAGGGCGCCAAGTACGACGGCGTGTTTTCGATGTGGTACGGCAAGGGCCCTGGCGTGGACCGTTGCGGCGACGTGTTCAAGCACGGCAATGCCGCCGGCACCTCGAAGTTCGGTGGCGTGCTGGCGCTGGCCGCCGACGATCACGCCTGCCGTTCGTCGACGCTGCCGCATGGTTCAGAGCTTGAGTTTGTTTCGGCGATGATGCCGGTGCTGAACCCGGCCGGCGTGCAGGACATTCTCGATATGGGCCTGCTCGGCTGGGCGATGTCGCGCTTCACCGGCCGCTGGGTCGGCTTCAAGACGATCGCCGAAACGGTCGAGAGCTCGGCCTCGGTCAACGTCAATCCGCACCAGCTCGACATCATCACCCCGGCCGATTTCGTGATGCCCACCGGCGGCTTGAACATCCGCTGGCCGGATCCGCCGCTCGATCAGGAAATGCGCCTGCACCGCTATGCGGTTGCGGCAGCCCAAGCGTTCGCGCGCGCCAACCACATCGACAAGGTGATCATCGATTCGCCCAAGGCGCGGCTCGGTATCGTCACCACCGGCAAGAGCTACCTCGACGTGCTGCAGGCGCTGGAGTACCTCGGTCTCGATCGCCGCACCTGCGAGGACATCGGTATCCGCGTGTACAAGGTCGGCATGACCTGGCCGCTTGAGCCTGAGGGCATCCGCAGCTTCTGCGAGGGGCTTGAAGACGTGCTGGTGGTGGAAGAGAAGCGCGCCTTCGTCGAGTCGCAGATGAAGGAGTACATGTTCAACTGGCAGCACCGTCCGAGCGTGGTCGGCAAGTACGACGAGCAGGGCCAGTGGTGCCTGCCCAGTACCGGCGAGCTGACCCCGGCGACGATCGCGCAGGTTATCGGCAAGCGCCTGCAGCGCTTCTTCAATACCGAAGCCATCGAGCAGCGTCTGCGCTGGATGGAAGCCAAGGAAGCCGAGCTGGCCGCACCCCGCGCGAGCTTCCCGCGCGTGCCGCACTACTGCTCGGGCTGCCCGCACAACACCTCGACCAAGGTGCCCGAAGGCTCGCGTGCGCTGGGCGGCATCGGCTGCCACTACATGGTCACCTGGATGGACCGCAAGACCGACACCTTCACCCAGATGGGCGGTGAGGGCGCGAGCTGGTGCGGGCAGGCGCTGTTCACCCACACCGAACACGTGTTCCAGAACCTCGGCGACGGCACCTATTTCCACTCCGGCAGCCTGGCGATCCGTCAGGCGATTGCTGCGAAGGTGAACATCACCTACAAGATCCTCTACAACGATGCGGTGGCGATGACCGGCGGCCAGCCGGTCGACGGCACCCTCACCGTGCCGGACATCGCGCACCAGATGCGCGCCGAGGGCGTGCAGTCGATCGTGGTGGTGTCCGACGATATCGAAAAGTGGTCGAAGCCCGAGATCTTCCCGGCCGGGGTCGAGTTCGAGCATCGCGATGATCTCGAAGCCGTACAGAAGCGCATGCGCCTGATCAAGGGCACCAGCGTGCTGATCTACGACCAGGTCTGCGCCACCGAAAAGCGGCGCCGCCGCAAGCGCGGCAAGATGGTCGATCCGCAGCAGCGCACGGTCATCAACTCGCTGGTGTGTGAGGGCTGCGGCGACTGCGGCGTGCAGAGCTTCTGCGTGTCGGTGCTGCCGAAGGAGACCGAGTACGGCCGCAAGCGCGACATCGACCAGTCCAACTGCAACAAGGACTTCAGCTGCGTGAAGGGCTTCTGCCCGAGCTTCGTCACGGTCAAGGGCGGCCAGCTGAAAAAGAGCAAGCGGATCAGCGTGGAAGAGCGCATCGGCAGTCTGCCGCAGCCGAGCTTCAAGTCCGACTTGAGTCAGCCCTGGAACATCCTGATCACCGGCGTCGGCGGCACCGGCGTGGTCACGATCGGCGCTCTGCTCGGCATGGCCGGGCATCTGGAGCACAAGGGCGCGAGCGTGCTCGACCAGACAGGCCTCGCGCAAAAGGGCGGCGCGGTCACCACCCACATCCGTATTGCGCGTGAACCGTCCGACATCCACGCGGTGCGCATCGCTGCCGGCGAAGCCGATCTGGTGATCGGCTGCGACATGGTGGTGGTCAACGACTACTGGGCGCTCTCAAAGGTGCGCGCCGGCCGCAGTGCGGTGGTGCTGAACACCTATCAGGCCATGCCCGGTCCGTTCACCATGAAGCCGGACATGCAGTTCCCCGCGCAGGCGATCGTGCAGGCGGTGCAGGTCGCGCTCGGCGGTGAGGAGCCGATGCTGGTCGATGCGACCCAGTTGGCGACGGCCCTGCTCGGCGATGCGATCGCCACCAACCTGTTCATGCTCGGCTACGCCTGGCAGCAGGGCCTGGTGCCGCTGTCGCTGGACTCGATCCTGCGCGCGGTGCAGCTCAATGGCGCGGCCGTCGAAATGAACACCCAGGCCTTCAACTGGGGCCGCCTGGCAGCGGTCGATCCGACTTCCGTGGCCGAGGCAGCCGGCTTGGCTAAGCCCAGTGCCGAGGTGACTGCGCTGACGCCTGCGCCGCTGGAGGACCTGCGCCTGTCGGCCAATCTGGAGCAGATGATCGAACGCCGCGTGGCCTTCCTCACCGACTATCAGGACGCCGCCTACGCCGCGAAGTACCGTCAGCTGGTCGACTCGGTGCGTACGCAGGAGAACAAGCGCGCGCCGGGCTCGACCACGCTGACCGAGGCGGTGGCCCGTTACTACTTCAAGCTGATGGCCTACAAGGACGAGTACGAGGTCGCACGCCTGTACACCTCGGGCGATTTCTTGAAGCGCGTGGCGACTCAGTTCGAGGGCGACTACAAGCTGCACTTCAACCTGGCGCCGCCGCTGTTTTCCAAGCGCGACGAGAATGGCCATCTGAAGAAGGCCGAGTACGGCCCGTGGATGCTCAAGGCCTTCGGCCTGCTCAAGCACTTCAAGGGACTGCGCGGCGGTAAGCTCGACATCTTCGGCTACACCGAAGAGCGTCGCAGCGAGCGCGCCTTGATCGAGGAGTACCGGCAGACGATCGAGCGGCTGCTGAACGAACTCGACGCGGCCAAACTTGACCTGGCCGTCGAGATCGCCCGCGTGCCCGAGCAGATCCGCGGCTACGGGCACGTCAAGGAAACCCATCTCGCCAAGGCCAAGGTTCTGCGCGAAGAACTGCTGGCGCGTTGGCAGCAGCCGGCGCCGGTGCAGACTCAGGCAGCCTGATGTTGATGCTGTGGCGCGCCCGCGAAACAGTGTGGGCCCGCCACAGCAAGTGGGTCGACGCGCAGGCGGTCAGAGCCCGTAGCGCTCAATCAAGGCACGGTGCTTGTCGGCATCCAGTCCCGCCTGCTCGGCCAGACGCAGCCAGCACATACGGTGTTCGAAGCCGCCGGTGGCCTGTTCCATTGCCGAGCAGATCTCGGCCAATGGCAGCTGCGCGGGTGCCGACACGCTGAAGTAGATGCCCGGGTGCGAACGGCCGTTTTCAGCGCTGTCCTGCACTTCGTAGTCATCCGCGCTGTGGATCCACACCTTCCAGCCACGCGCCTGCAGCGTATCGCGCAGCTGGTCGAAGGCCGCTTCACCGGGATGCACGCCATCGACCAGCCAGCCCGGGCCGAAGCCCCCGCTGCGCAGCGTGTGCATGCGCGGGAAGGTCGGGACGAAGCGTGAGCGCTCTTCTTCGTCCTCAGGCACCGGGAACACCAGCTCGGCGTCGTAGACCACTTCGTCCATCACATGCTGAGTCCGCGGGCCCCAGGCGTTCTCGACGATGCGCGCGCTGACCGGGCCAGTGCGGCGCGCGTAGTAGTCGAGCGTCTTGTCGTCCTCGATGCAGCGGATGATGACCCAGCCCCAGTCCTCGTCGATTGGGCCGGACTCGGTTTCGATCTGCATGCCGAGCTCGCGGGCGACGCGATGCACGCCCTCCCATTCGCCGGCCGCCGTGGCTGCACTCATGTAGTCCCAAGCGAGGCCGCGCTCGTCGCGCAGGGCCAGGCGCAATTCGCCCAGCTGCGCGCTGGCTTCGCTGAAGCGCTCCTGGCGCAGCAGGCTGCGCACCAGCAAGCGACGGCCGCCGTGGTACTCGGGCGCGACCTCCAGCATGCGCCGGCTGTGCAGTTCCGCTTCGACCCAGTCGCCGCGCTGGGCGGCGCTGCTGGCGCGGCACCAGTGCGTGGTCTGCGGTGCGGAGCTGGCGTATAGCCGCGCTAGACGTTCTACCTCGTCATGCGCACCCTGCTGCAGCAGGTAGGTCATCAGGGTGTAGGCCAGGTTCTCCTCTTGCGTGTAGTGGCGCTCGACATAGGTCCACAGCAGAGCGATTGCGTCATCGATCGCGCCGCAGGCCTGCAGCGCATTCGCCGCCTGCAGACGCAGTGCTGAATCGTCGGGGCGCTGCTCCAGCGCCTGCAGCAGCCATTCCGCCTCGACCTCGGGATTGCGCTCCTGCTCCAGTTCGCCCTGCTGTTCCAGCCACTGCAGCAGTGCGTCGGCCGGCGCCGGTGCCGGGGTGTGCGCAGCCGATTCGATCTCGGCCGCCAAGGCCGACAAGGTCGCCGCGGCGCCGGCATCGCTGCGCAGGCGCGGCACGTGCGTCTGCGCGATCTGCAGCAGACGCTGCGCGCTGAAACGGCTGCCGCGGGCCAGCGCCAGCCCTGCGGCGTAGACGGCGAGGGTGATCGTCTTGCGATGCGCGCCCAGCCTGGAGTGGTGCAATACGCCCTGATGCAGGCGCGAGCCGCGGCCCCAGTCGTTGTGCTCCGGCAGGGCCATCAATACCGGACTGGCGGCCTCCATCCAGGGCAGCAGATCGCCGTCGTTGATCTCGCGCAGCGGCGGCAACACGTCCCAGGCCTCATCGAAGCGGCCCAAGGCCGCCAGCGCGCGCGCTTTCAGCATCGCGCGTGGCTGCGCGATGTTGCGCCATTCCACGCCCTCGACCGTGGCTTCCTCGGCTTCGATCCTGGCCAGAGCTTCGTCGACGCGGCCCACTTCAAGCAGCAGCAGGTTCTCGACCTCCAGGGTGCCGCCGTTGGCTTCGGCGCCTGCGGCCTCCAGCACGGCGCGCTGTGCCTGCAGCCAGGTGAGCGCCTCGGCGGCGCGCCCGCTGTCACGCAACGCCAGTGCCTTCTGGTACGACAGGCACTGGAAGCAGTTGCGGCTGGGTTCGATCCGCGCCAGCGTCTCGTCGCAGACGGCGATGCGCTCCTCGGCCCAGCCGGGGCCGTCGACATTGGCATAGCAACTGGCCATGTCCTGGGTGACACAGATCGACTGCGGGCATTCGATGGTGTCATCGCGGTGGGCGAACTCGAACAGCGAGACGGTCTCGGCCAGCGCGGTCTCGCCCTCGGACTTGTTGCCCAGCCGGTTGCGCAGGTCCCAGTGGCGCACGAACACCTCCAGCCACGGGTTCTCCAGCGTCTTGCACAGGGCCCTCAGCTCCGGCATCAGCGCCTCGGCGCGCTCGACTTCCTGGTCGCAGATCTCAGTGCTGAAGCGGTCGATCAGGTCCGCACTGTGGGCTTGCCCGGCTTCGCGCAGCGAGGCCTGCAATTGTTCGATCCAATGCCAGATATTCATGGTGCTTTCTCGGGATAAAGCACGCCGATGGGCGCGCGGGGAAGGGCGGGGGGAACTGCGCAAGTCTGCGGCCGGAGGGCCGAGCGAACTCGCCCGCGGCCGGCACCGTCCGCGTAAGCACTCGGCCGGGCTCAGCAGCGCAACAAGGCCTGCACCGACTCAGCCAGGTCTTCAAGCGCGCCGCCGAGCGCATCCGCGGCCAGCGTGTCCTGGCTGGCGAGAATGGTCTTGAAGGTGCGCAGCAATCGAGCACCTGTCGCCGCCTGCGCGCTGCCTGCGCGCAGCGACGTCAGCAGCGCATCGACCGCCGGATTCGACAGATTCAGGTACAGGCGGCTGTCGTGGCTGGCGTCGATCTGCGCAGTGAACTGCCGTGCCAGCCGCAACGCTGCCAGCGAGATCTTCTTGTCGTTGGCATCGGCTTCCAGCCTGCGCTTGAGTTCGCTGTCGCGATCCGGCACCACCACCAGCGGCAGCACCGCCGGCTCGAAGTGCGCGGGCTGCAGGCGTTCGCCCTGGCAAAGGTGTTCGCGCAGCCAGCTCAGTTCGTGCTCGGGCAGTTCGGCCTCGCGGAACAGCTGGCGATTGCCCTGCTCGGTGCCGAGCTCGACCAGGCGCAGCCCGCGCAGCTGCACCCAGCGCCGCAGGAACGGCACCACCGCGTAGCGATGCCCGTGCGCGACCGGTATGCCGAGCGTGCGGAACAGCATCGCCTCGAAGCCTTGCTGGCTTTCCAGAATCACATGCAGGGCGCCGCGCGAGATCAGATCCGGCACGCGCCGCTGGCCCTGCGAGGTCGGCACGCGCAGGTGCTCCATCATCAGCAGGAACAGGCGCTCATCGCAGAGGCTGGCGCCGAGAAGGGCTTCGTTGTGGCGCAGCAGAATCCGCCGCCAGGCCTCAGGCTGGGTGCGCACCACCTGCGCCAGGCCGTCGATCAAGGCTTCCGACAGCGCATGCCGCACCGCGCTGTAGTGCGCGTCGCGCTGCAGATCCTCGCGGCTGGCGGTGGGTGTCAGCCTGTTCGATTCGATCACGCCGCCGATGAAGCCGGCCCAAGAGGGCAGCAGCTCGCGGGCATCGTCATCCAGCAGCATGCCGCGCACGAACACGGCCAGATTGCGGTTGTCGCTGGTGCCGTAGGTCGCACCGTCCTGCACCCAAAGCAGGCCGCGCGCATCGCTGCTGGCGCTACCGTCGCCGGGGCGCACGTCCATCGTGCAGATCGGCTCGAAGCTCCGCTCGAAGCGTCCGGCGAACTCAAGATTGCGGCGCTGCGCCTGCACCGGGTGCAGGGGCGTATCGGTCTCGCGCCGCCACGGCGGTGGTTCCGGGTTGATGGCCTCCGCGCTGCCGCACAGATGAATGGGCTCGGGCAGCAGAGCGCAGTAGTGGCGAAGGATCTCATCCAGTCGCGTCGCGCTGGTCAGGCTACGGTACTCGTCCTGCAGCTCCAGAACGATCTCGGTGCCGACCGCACGCGCCGCGATCGGGCTCACCGAATACTGCTCGGCGGTGGTCGACAGGTAGACATGGCCCAGCTCGGGCTGCTGGTACGAGGTCGTTCTCACGCTGACCCGTTTGGCCAGCACGAAGGCCGACAGAAAACCCAGGCCGAACATGCCGATCAGGCCACTGTCCTCGTGGCCGGATTCGCGCAGACGCCGGGTGTAGCCGACGCCGACGGTGGCGAGATAGGCATGAATCTCATGCTCGGTCAGGCCGGCGCCGGTATCGATGATGCGCAGCAGGTTGTTCTGCGCATCCGCCAGCACCTCGATCCGGCCGCGCTCGCGCCAATCGGGCTGCTCCAGCCGGCGGCGCAGGATCGAATCGTGCGCGTTCTGCACCAGCTCGCGCAGCGCCACCATCGGTGTGGAGTACAGGTGCTTGCTCAGCACCGACATCAGGCCGCCGAGGTCGACACTGGTGGTGCGGATCTGCGCCAGCGGCTGCGGGTCTGGAGTATTGCTTGGAATGTTCATCGGCAGTCGGTCATCGGCAGGAGGGCGCGGGGCATCAACGGCCGCGCGCGGCCGGCAAGCCCAATCGCTTTAGAAATCGGCTCAAGCCCCGGCGCGCCGAGTCAGTGGGCTGGCGATCAGCAAGGGTGGCTGCGCACTGCCAGCCTGTGAAGGCGCTGCTACAGTGATTGCAGTAGCGTTCCGGGAGACGGCGCATGCATTCGGTACTGGTGGCGAGCAGCAAAGGCGGCTGCGGCAAGTCGACGATTGCGACCCAGCTGGCCGCGTGGGCGGCGGTGTCGGGGCGGCGTGCGGTGCTGGTCGATCTCGATCCGCAGGGCTCGTCCATGCGCTGGTGCGAGCGCCGTGCACTGAGCACCGCCGCGCCTGTGCTGGGTTTGCAGGGTGAGGATGGCCGCTGGCAGCGACGGGTGCCGGAGGATGCAGAGTGGCTGCTGTTCGATGCGCCGGCGGGTTCGCAGCCGGCAACGTTGAAAGCGGTGATCGAGCGCGTCGATGCGCTGCTGGTGCCGGTGCTGCCCTCGGCGTTCGATCTTGAAGCCACCGCCGGCTTTCTGGATGCGCTGTCCACGCACAAGCGCCTCGCCGACCGCAGCCTCAGCGTTGGCCTGGTCGCCAACCGCGTTCGCGCGAACACCCAAGCCAGCCAGCGTGCGCTGGCACAGCTCGCGCAATGGCCGTACCCGCTGCGCGCCGAGTTGCGTGACTCGCAGAGTTATGTGCTGCTGGCCGCGCTGGGTAAAGGCCTGTTCGATTACGACAACGAGGCCGTGCGCGCCCAGGCCGAACCCTGGCGGCCGCTGCTGCAGTGGCTGTCGCGCAGCCACCGCACCGCGCGACGCGGCTGAGCCACACGGCGGCGCGACGCCGGTGTTCAGCGCCCATGCCGCGATGTGATCACCGATGAACTGCCGCCCAACTCGGCTTGCAGCGCGCGACGCGAATGAACGCAGCGCTGCGTACCCTCACACAGGGTCTGCCCCGCTAAGTCCGCATTAAGCGCTGCGGGCCTACGGTCGCCCTGCACCGCGTGCCTGCCACGCCATCCCAACTGCCTCTTGGAGACGCCCATGCGCCGCTTGTTTGCTCCGCTGCTGCTGCTTGCCGGTTTCGGCACTGCCCACGCTTACCAGCCCGAAGCCGGCCTGTGGTGGAGCCCGGGCTCCAGCGGTTCGGGTTTCACTCTGGAGCTGCAGGACAACCTGCTCGCTTTCACCGGCTACCTGGGCGAACCCAACGGTGCCCCTGTCTGGTACACCTCGGCAGGCCTGATGACCGGCAACGCGCTTTACAACGGTCGCCTGTTCCGCTTCCAGGGCGCACAGTGCGCCGGCTGCAGCTACGCTGGCGCGCCGGCCGCGCAGGATGTCGGCAGCGTGCGCATCGTGTTCGACGCCAACAATCCGACCCGCGGCACTCTGACCTGGAACGTGCCGCCGCAGCCGATCCGCAGCATCCCGGTCGAGCGCTTCTACTACTACTTCAAGCGTGGTGAAGATGGTTCAGCGCCGGTCGAAGTCACCAAGATGCTCGGCGAGTGGCACTTGAACCTCGACTTCAGCGAGTACCCCAACTTCAACGCTTTCCGCTACAGCGGCGATGTGCTGGTGTTCGATGACTTCTCACGCGATGGCAACACCTGGTACTTCGATGGCTGCCGTACCGAGACCTCGCTGGATGCCGAGTGCACCGCTGACGCGCTGGACTTCAACAGTGCATCGGGCTTCTACAGCAGCACGCGTCGCCGGCAGTCGATCATTGTCGATGACAACAGCCAGAACAGCGCCGGCCAGCTGCTGTGCATGTACTACGAAGCTCCGGTGCAGGCCGAACATTTCACCGCGGGCCTGACGGGCAACAACGATGGTGGCTTCACCATCTTCCCGTGCTCGGCCAACCCGTTGAACTACGTGCTGTACCCGCTGCGTGGCGCGCGTACCGCCAGCCGCACCTTCGTTGAGGAAGGCGTCGGCCCGAGCAAGCGCGCCACCGCCGTGGCAACCGACCACAGCCCGCGTGTACGCGAGGCTGCACCGCTGAAGCCGCTGGCCGAACGCAAGGCGCTGGCGCAGGATCCGGCCACCGTCGAGTTCATCCAGCAGCTCGACACCGCGCGCCAGCGGGTGATGTCGAAGCGCTGAGGCTTCCTCACCGCGCAAATCATGGACACTACGCCGCCGCAGTGCATCTGCGGCGGCGTTTTCATGTGCGCGATGTGCGCGATTCGGGCAGACGAGAGTTCCGTGGCTGACGCTTTTCCGATTGACCCACTGCTGCCGGAAATTCTGGCCAGCCTCACCGCCCACCCGCGCCTGGTGCTGGAAGCCCCGCCCGGTGCCGGCAAGACCACCCGCGTGCCGCCGGCATTGCTGGCCGCAGCGTGGCTGCAGGGCCGCAACATCCTGATGCTCGAACCGCGCCGCATCGCTGCGCGCGCCGCCGCGAACTTCATGGCCAGCGAGCGCGGCGAGCAGCCCGGCGACACCGTCGGCTACCGCATCCGCTTCGAGTCGAAGGTCGGCCCGCGCACGCGGATTGAAGTCGTCACCGAAGGCATCCTCACCCGCCTGATCCAGGACGATCCGGGCCTGGAGAGCATCGGCGCGCTGATCTTTGACGAGTTCCACGAGCGCCATCTGAGCGCCGACCTCGGCCTCGCGCTGGCGCTGGAAGTGCAGGCCCAGCTGCGGCCCGACCTGCGCATCCTGGTGATGTCGGCCACGCTTGATGGCGAGCGCTTGGCGCAGAAGCTCGACGCGCCGCGCCTGACCAGTGCCGGCCGCAGCTTTCCGGTGCGCATCGCCTACCCGCCGCGGCAGGGCAACGAGACTGACGAAGCCCAGCTCAAGCGCGCGGCGGAAACGGCCCTGCGCGAAACCGACGGCGACCTGCTGGTGTTCCTGCCCGGCATGCGCGAGATCCAGCGCAGTGAGCGCCTGCTGTTTGATGCGGCGCAGGCCGTGAACGCCGATGTTCTGCCGCTGTACGGTGAGCTGCCGGTGGAGCAGCAGGCCGCCGTGCTGAAACCTTCTAGCGACGGCCGCCGCAGAATCGTGCTGGCCACCAATGTGGCCGAGAGCAGCGTGACCCTGCCGGGCGTCAAGGCGGTGATCGACTCGGGCCTCGCGCGCGAGCCGCGCTTCGATCCGAACTCCGGCTTCTCGAAGCTGATGACGGTGAACATCTCTCAGGCCTCGGCCGATCAGCGCGCCGGCCGCGCCGGTCGCGTCGCGCCCGGCGTCTGCTATCGCCTGTGGCCGGAAAGCCAGCGCCTGGAGCCCGCGCGCCGGCCCGAGCTGATGCAGGTCGAACTCTCGGGCTTACTTCTCGAACTGCGCGCCTGGGGCAGTGATGATCTGCCCTTCGTCGATGCGCCGCCGCCGGGCCCGCTGGCGCAGGCCGAGGATCTGCTGAAGAGCCTCGGCGCACTCGATGAGCGCGGCTCGCTGAGCGCGCTCGGTCGCCGCATGTTGAAGCTCGGAACACATCCGCGGCTCGCGGCGATGCTGTGCGCCGCACCGGATGCGCAGTCGCGCGCGCTGGCCTGCGACCTGGTCGCCCTGATCGAAGCACGCGACCCGCTGCGCGGGCTCGACCGCCGCCGCGAAGACTGGCAAAGCCGCTGGCTCGGCCTGCTGGATTTCCGCGCGCGCCGCGCCGGCCCCGGCCCCGACCTCGACCGCAACGCGCTGATGGCGATCGACCAGGCGGCGCGCAGCTGGCGCAGACGCCTCGATACCAATGCCGAAGTCGCCAGCGCCTCGCCGCATCGGCTGGGCGAACTGCTGCTGCACGCCTACCCCGACCGCATCGCCCATGTGCTGCCGAATGATCGGTTGCGCTACGCGCTGAGCAACGGCCGCATGGCCAAGCTGATGCCGGACTCTCCCCTGGTCGGCGAACCCTGGCTGGTGATCAGCGAGCTGCGCGCCGACAGCGGCGACGGCCTTATCCTGCGCGCCGCCGGTTTTGATGAGGCCGCGCTGGAACGTGAGTTCCCCGAACGTTTCATCGAAGCCGACGAAGCCGGCTGGGACGAAGCCGCGCGCGCCGTCACCGCTGCGCGCGTGCGCCGCTTCGAGCAGATCGTGCTCAGCCGCAAACCGATCGGCAAACCCGACGCCGAACTCTGCGTGCGCGGCCTGCTGGCCGGTCTCCGCAGGCTCGGGCTCGATGTGCTGGATTTCAGCGAAGGCCAGCGCCAGTGGCAGCAGCGCGTCGCACTATTGCGCAGTCACTGCCCCGAACTCGGCCTGCCCGATGTCAGCGACACCGCTCTGCTGGCAACGCTGGAGGACTGGCTCGGCCCCTACATCGGCGGCAAGACGCGACTCTCGCAGATCGACGCCGAACTGCTCGGCGAGGCCCTGCGCTCACGGCTCGACCACAGCCAGCGCCAGGCCGTCGAGCGCCTGGCGCCCACCCGCATCAAAGTGCCCTCAGGCATGGAGCGCGCCATCGAGTACGTGCCCGAACAAGCGCCGGTGCTTGCGGTGAAGCTGCAGGAGCTGTTCGGCTTGGCCGACACCCCCACGGTTGCCGACGGCCGCGTACGCCTGACCCTGCACCTGCTCAGCCCAGGCGGCCGCCCTATCCAGGTCACCCAAGACCTGCGCGGCTTCTGGGAGCGCACCTATGCCGAGGTCAAGAAAGAGCTGAAGGGCCGCTACCCCAAGCACCCCTGGCCGGATGACCCCTGGACCGCGCAGGCCACGCATCGGGCGAAGCCGCGGGGGACGTGAGGCAGGCGTAAGCCCTTCTTGCGATACGAGTCGGCGACCCCTGTAGGAGCGAGCTCGCGACCGCGGCCGTGGCATCGCCTCACGGTCGGTCTAGGGGATGTCGGCATCCCGCACGTGTGACCAGGGCTCGCGAAGTGCCAGGAAAGGGGCCTTGAGTTGCGCGGACTCATGCATCGTCCGCATAGCCCCCTTCGCGTTGCGCACGAATTGCCAGCACGACCACGGTGTCGGTGACGGCCACATAGCGATACAGCGCCACGTAGCCGTGAGAACCGCGGCCCATCACGAGTTCACGCTTGTCCTGGTGAACCGGGCGGCCGATCAAGGGATTGCCGGCGAGCACGTCGAGCGCGCTGATGATGTCGTCTGCCCGGGTGTCCGCATGCTCGCTCTCGTGACGCCGCAGGTAGTCGGCGATGCGATCGAGATCTGCCATCACCACGCCGCCGAGGCGGATGCGCGTCACCTCAGTCTTCCAGCTTGCGCGGCAGTGGTCGTTCGACCTCCTCGCCTGCCACCCGAGCCTTGAAATAGCGGCGGGCCTCTTCCCAAGGAATGCTCTCGCCAGTTTCAAGGAACTCCGCCCAACGCTGGTCGGCCTCGGCATAGAAGTCGGCGCGGCGCTCGGCTTGCTCGGTCTTCTCGGCAATGGCGTCGAGGATGAAGCTGTGCGGACTGGTGCCGGCGCGCTCCGCGGCCTTGGCGACGCGGGCTTTGAGTTCATCGGGCAGGCGGATGGTGGTGGTGCTCATGCGGGCCTCCCGAGGCGATGCGGTCTGGGGAAAAGTAGCACATGTGTGCCACACGCTGGATCGGCCGCACAGGCGACGCATCCAGCGTGGTCCGATCAGTCCATGCATGCAGTCTGCGCCGTGTCCGAATGGCCCGACCCCGGAAGCTCCAAGGCAGAACCCCACGTCTATACTCCCGAGCCTCAGTCGCGATCAGCGAAATTTCCTCACTCCGATGACGTCCGTGACTCCATACACACCTTCCCTCGATCGCTCCCACAGCGGCATCAAGGAGCAGGACATCGAGAAGGCCCTGGTCGAGAAGCTGCGCGATCTCAAGTACACCGACCGGCCCGATATCCACGACCGTGCCACGCTGGAGGCCAACTTCCGGCAGAAGTTCGAGGCGCTGAATCGCGTGCGCCTCACCGATGGCGAGTTCGCGCGCCTGCTCGACGAGCTGGTCATCCCCGACGTATTCACCGCCGCCCGCGTGCTGCGCGAGAAGAACGACTTCACCCGCGACGACGGCACGCCGCTGAGCTACACCCTGGTCAACCTCAAGGACTGGTGCAAGAACGACTTCGAAGTCGTCCACCAGCTGCGCATCAATACCGACTACAGCCATCACCGCTTCGATGTGCTGCTGCTGATCAACGGCGTGCCGGTGGTGCAGATCGAGTTGAAGACGCTCAGCGTCAACCCGCGCCGGGCGATGGAGCAGATCGTCGACTACAAGAACGACCCCGGCAACGGCTACACCCGCACCCTGCTGTGCTTCGTGCAGCTGTTCATCGTCAGCAACCGCACCGAGACGGTCTACTTCGCCAACAACAACCCCCGGCACTTCGCCTTCAACGCCGAAGAGCGCTTCCTGCCGGTCTATCGATTCGCCGACCGCGACAACAAGCCGGTCACGCATCTCGATGACTTCGCCGAGCGCTTCCTGCAGAAGTGCGAGCTCGGCCGCATGATCAGCCGCTACACGGTGCTGATCCAAAGCGAGCAGAAGCTGCTGATGATGCGGCCGTATCAGATCTACGCGGTGCAGGCGATCGTCGACTGCATCGAGCAGAACTGCGGCAACGGCTACATCTGGCACACCACCGGCAGCGGCAAAACGCTCACCTCGTTCAAGGCGGCCACCCTGCTGCGCGAGAACGAGCAGATCGACAAGTGCCTGTTCGTGGTCGACCGCAAGGACCTTGATCGGCAGACCCGCGAGGAATTCAACCGCTTCCAGCCCGGCTGCGTGGAAGAGAACACCAACACCGAAACCCTGGTGCGGCGCCTGCTGTCGGATGACAAGGCCGACAAGGTCATCGTCACCACCATCCAGAAGCTAGGCATCGCGCTGGACGCCAGCAACCGCCGCAACTACCGCGAGCGGCTGGCGCCGCTGTCGGGCAAACGCATCGTCTTCATCTTCGACGAATGTCACCGCTCGCAGTTCGGCGAGAACCACCAAGCCATCAAGGAGTTCTTTCCGCGCTCGCAGCTGTTCGGCTTCACCGGCACGCCGATCTTCGACAGCAACGCCTCGAAGACGCAGATCACCGGCGACCAGGCCTCGATGCGCACCACGCTGGACCTGTTCCAGCGCGAGCTGCACGCCTACACCATTACCCACGCCATCGAAGACCGGAATGTTCTGCGCTTCCATGTCGACTACTACAAGCCCGAGGGCGATGCCTCGTCGACGGCGGGCGAGGCACAGCGCAAGCGCAAGGTGATCGAGGCCCTGCTCGACAAGCACGACACCGCCACCCATGCGCGCCGCTTCAACGCCCTGTTCGCCACCGCCTCGATCGTTGACGCCATCGAGTACTACGGCCTGTTCCAGCAGATCCAGGCCGAGCGGCAGGCGGCGGATGCCAGCTTTGTGCCGCTGAAGATCGCCTGCGTGTTCTCGCCGCCGGCCCAGCTGGCGCAGACGAATGAAGAGCGCCGCGACATCGCCCAACTCGCCGAAGACCTCGAACAGGAGCGACAAGACAACCAGCACGAGCCCGAGCAGAAGAAGGAAGCGCTCAAGGCCATCATCGCCGACTACAACGCCGCCTACGGCAGCAACCACAGCGTTGCCGAGTTCGACCTGTACTACCAGGACCTGCAGAAGCGCATCAAGGACCAGCAGTACCCGAACGCCGACCTGCCGAACAAGGGCGCCGAGAAGGTCGATGTGGTGATCGTGGTCGACATGCTGCTCACCGGCTTCGACTCGAAGTACCTGAACACCCTCTATGTCGATAAGAATCTCAAGCACCACGGCCTGATCCAGGCCTTCTCGCGCACCAACCGCGTGCTCAACGCCACCAAGCCGCACGGCCAGATCCTCGACTTCCGCGCTCAGCAGAAATCGGTCGACGAGGCCATCACCCTGTTCTCTGGCGTGCAGAGCGAGAACACCGCTCGCGAGATTTGGCTGGTCGACCCCGCGCCCAAGGTGGTCGACAAGCTGAAAGAGGCGCTGGGCAAGCTGGGCGAGTTCCTGGCCTCACAGGATCTGCCGCCCGCGCCCGAAAGCGTGCCCCAGCTCAAGGGCGACGAAGCCCGCGCGGTTTTCATCGAGCGCTTCCGCGAAGTGCAGCGCCTGAAGACCCAGCTCGACCAGTACACCGACCTCGCTCCCGACACCCGCGCCGAGGTCGAGCAGCTGCTGCCGCGCGACGCGTTGAACGCCTACCGCGGCGTCTACCTCTCTACCGCCCAGCGCCTCAAGGAACAGCGCGAGGGCGCATCTGGGAGCGCCGGCGTCCCCGCCGGCAGTTCAGAACTCATCGACCAGCTCGACTTCGAGTTCGTGCTGTTCGCCTCGGCCGTGATCGACTACGACTACATCATGAGTCTGCTGGCGAGCTTCTCAGCCAAGGCGCCGGGCAAGCAGAGCATGAGCCGCGAACAGCTCATCGGCCTGATCGAAGCCGACGCCAAGTTCATCGACGAGCGCGAGCTGATCACCGCCTACGTGCGCTCGCTGCAGGCCGGGCAGGGCCTGGACGAGACCGCCATCCGCGAGGCCTACCAGCGCTTCAAGCGCGAACGGCAGACCGCCGAGCAGGATGACATCGCCGACACGCACGGCCTGGCCCGCGAGCGGCTGGCGGCGTTTGTCGACGTGATTCTGCAGCGGCTGGTATTCGACGGCGAGCAGCTCACCGAGCTGATGGAGCCGCTGGGCCTGGGCTGGCGCGAGCGACGGGTCAAAGAGCTTGCGTTGATGGAGGCGCTGCTGCCGGTGCTGAAGAAGCGTGCGGCGGGGCGGGAGATCTCTGGATTGAGTGCGTACGAGTCATGACGCCGACGAAGAATGCGGCAACCAGTGCGACGCCGACGCTGTCGCCCAGTCTGCGGTTCCCACAGTTCCTTGCCGATAACGCTTGGAACGTCGTCCCGTTGAATGCTGCATGCCAGATGCAAGCCGGGAGGTTCGTCCAGGCATCAGAGATTCACGAGCGAGAGAGCCATGAGCTCTATCCATGCTTCGGAGGAAATGGGCTTCGCGGATACACAGCCACATTCACACACTCCGGGATGTACCCTCTCATCGGTCGCCAAGGGGCTCTGTGCGGCAACGTGAGACTTGAAGTCGGGGAATTCCACGCAACCGAGCACGCTGTGGTTACGACAGCGCGAAGTGGAGTCGACGTTGTGTGGCTCTACTACGCGCTCAGCCTCGCGAATCTCAATCAGTATGCGACCGGGCAAGCACAGCCTGGTCTATCCGTCGAGGTTCTGGACCGTGTGCCGATAGCGGTCCCCCCAACCGAACGTGAGCAACATAAGGTCGCCGAGTGTCTGAGCACACTGGACGAGCTGATCAACGCCGAAAGCGAGAAGCTCAACACGCTCAAGACCCACAAGCAAGGGCTCATGCAGCAGCTCTTCCCTCGTGAAGGCGAAACCCTCCCGCGCCTCCGTTTTCCGGAGTTTCGAGACGCACCCGAGTGGCGAACCGGAAGAGCTTCAGATATTGCGGAAGTACATCAGGGCTACGGTTTCCCTGAGGGCGAGCAGGGAAAGCTGGCTGGCGACTATCCCTTCTACAAGGTCAGTGACATTTCGCGAACTCTTGCAGCTGGCAGCAGCCGTGTCGACACAGCAGCCAACTACATCACTCACGAAACGCTCCAAAAGCTCAAGGCGAAGGTCATTCCGACTGGAGCAACGATTTTCGCAAAGATCGGTGAAGCACTCCGTTTGAACAGGCGTGTGATTACAACGAGGCCATGTGTGATCGATAACAACACGGCTGGTGTGAAAGCGATCGATGGACAAGCGACTGACCTCTTTCTCTTCTATATCTGGTCTCAGGTTTCGCTCGAAGATCACGCCGGTGGCGTCGTGCCAGCTGTGAGCAAATCGGTGATCGAAAGAATCCCGGTCAATTACCCCGAAGTCCCCGAGCAGGAGAGAATCGCCTCTTGTATCTCGTCTTTGGATGATTCGATCGCAGCCCAAAGCCACCGAATCCGCGCGCTGGAGACACATAAGCGTGGACTGATGCAGCAACTTTTCCCTGCCCCGGAACGCGTCGACGCATGAGCGGCATCCGCAAGTACCAGAGCCTGCGCTCGCTGGTGACGCGGCTGCGCGATGATCTGAACAATGTTGAGCTGGTGCTCCTGTACGCATACAACCGTACTGGCAAGACACGCCTTTCGATGGCGTTCAAGGACGAAGGCAAGCGCAAAACCAAGAAGAACCCGCAGGGCGTGGCCGACACGCTGTACTTCAACGCCTTCACCGAAGATCTCTTCACCTGGGAGAACGATCTCGATGGCGATGTCCTGCGTCATCTCCAGATCAACCCCGATTCGAGCCTCTTCAATGGCCTCAAGGAGCTCGCGCTCGACCAGCCCATCGCGAGCTACCTGAGCCGCTACGCGGAGTTCGACTTCGATATCGACTACGAGGCGTGGAAGGTGAGGTTCCGCAAGGACGGAGCGGACAACATCAAGATCTCCAGGGGCGAGCAGAACATCTTTATCTGGTGTCTCTTCATGGCGATCTGCGAGCGCATGCTCGATGGACATGTCTCTTACCAATCCTTCAAGTACCTCTACATCGACGACCCCATTTCTTCGCTTGACGACAACAACGCGATCTCGGTGGCCTGCGACCTGGCCAAGCTGCTGCGTCGTGCGGCGAGTCGGGTGGACGGAAACGGGACGCCTGCCCCGATCAAGATCATCTTCTCCTCGCACCACGCACTGTTCTTCAACGTGATGTGCAACGAGATCGGCCGCGCCAAGGAAGGGGAGGCGAAGGTCGCTAACAAGCGCTATTTCCTGCACCGCCCAGACAGCAGTGGCGTCTACACCCTGCGCGGCACAGAAGACACCCCGTACTTCCACCACGTCGCCACCTTGGCCGAGCTGAAGCGCGCTGCGCATCCTCGGTCCGGGAAGCTCTACACGTTCCACTTCAACGCGCTGCGCAGCATCATGGAGAAGACCGCCGCCTTCTTCGGGCATGCCGACGTCTCGTTCTGCATCAAGGCCTTGGATAACGAGGAAGATCGCGCCCTGTACAACCGCGCACTGAATCTCCTCAGCCACGGCGCCTACTCGATCTACGACCCCACTCCGATGGGAGACGACAATCAGGACTTGTTTCGTCGCCTACTCGATGACTTCTTGGCCAAGTTCCAGTTTGCGTTGCCGGAGCTTGCGGACAAGCCTGTTGGAGCGGCACCAACAGCAACACCTTCAGCAGCGCCGAGTCCATGAGCGCACTCATTCTTTGCGCCACCAAAAACAGCCGGACCCAGATCCAGCGCCGCGCCGACCCGCAGACCGTCTGGCTGACCCAGCTGCAGATGAATGATCGGCGTTATCCGAGCAAGCGGAATACCTGCATGCCCTTTAAGAACCCCAGCGAAGACGGAGTGCTGGACGCGAATTCAGTTGTCAAGGAATCCTTGACAACTTCCAAGGGCCTCGCCGGTAGAGCAACTGTCAAGCAATCCTTGACAGTTGCGCTCAGCCTGATGGGGCAAGCAACTGCCGAGGATTCCTCGGCTGTTGGTTCAGCCGGCGCAGCGCTCGCAGCCGCAGCGAGGCGCGCATGAGCAAGAAGATCATGATCATTGCTGGGCCCAATGGAGCAGGCAAGACGACCTTCGCGCGCTCGTTCCTACCGCAAGAGGCACAGTGCCCGCGCTTCATCAACGCCGACCTGATCGCTGCCGGCTTGGCACCCTTCGCGCCCGAGACGGCTGCGATCAAGGCGGGACGGTTGATGCTCGAAGAGATTGCCGGCTGCGCGCGAAGGGGCGAGAGCTTTGCCTTCGAGACCACGCTGGCGGGCCTGGGCTACCTTGCCCATATCCGGGCGTGGCGGGCGGCTGGCTACCACGTCAGCTTGTTCTTCCTCGGCTTGCCTAACCCCGAGCTTGCGGTGACGCGCGTCGCGCTGCGGGTGCGCCAGGGTGGGCATCGCATTCCGGAGGAGGTCATTCGGCGACGATTCGCGTCCGGCCTGCGCAACTTCGAAGCCGCCTACAAGCCTGCGGTCAACGCTTGGGCAAAATACGACAACGAGGGCCGAAGCCCTGTTCTGCTGGAGTGGGGAGAGAACCCGTGAGTACACGAGACATCAGCGAAGCCAGAGACCCTGATCTGCGCTCGTCGATGGCTGCCATGCGGCGTGCGGCTCAGCTTGCGCGGACGATTGCCATCCAGACCGACACGAGCATCGCGGTGTTCGAGAATGGGGAGATTCTCCAGATTTCCGCAGCTGCGCTGCGCGCAGCGGCTGAGCAAGGCGATTCGGCCGCATGAACGACAAAGACCAAAAGCAGCTCGGCCAGACTCTGTGGCGGATCGCTGACCAGCTGCGCGGGGCGATGAACGCGGACGACTTCCGCGACTACATGCTGGCCTTCCTGTTCCTGCGCTACCTCTCGGACAACTACGAGGCGGCGGCGAAGCGGGAGCTGGGCCCGGACTACCCGACACCGAAGGACGGCGACACTCGAGTACCGCTGGCGCAGTGGTATGCCAGCAACCCGAGCGACATCGCAGACTTCGAGGCACAGATGCGCCGCAAGGTGCACTACGTCATCAAGCCCGAGCATCTGTGGGCCAGCATCACCCGGCTCGCCAATCAGCAGCACATCGACCTGCTCGACACCCTGCGCAACGGCTTCAAGTACATCGAGAACGAGAGCTTCCAGAGCGCCTTCAGCGGGCTGTTTTCGGAGATCAACCTCGGCTCGGAAAAGCTGGGCCGGACGCACACAGAAAAGAACGGAAAGCTCTGCGACATCATCAAGGAGATCGCCAAGGGCTTGGCCGAGTTTTCGACCGATGTCGACGTGCTGGGCGATGCCTACGAGTACCTGATCGGTCAGTTCGCCGCGGGCAGCGGCAAGAAGGCGGGCGAGTTCTACACGCCGCAGCAGGTGTCCAACATCCTCTCGCGCATCGTCTCGCTCGATAGCCAGGACCCTTCCACCGGCCCGGTCAAACACCTCGGCAGCGTGTTCGACTTCGCCTGCGGCTCGGGCTCGCTGCTGCTCAACGTGCGCAAGACGCTCAAGCCCAGCGGTGGAACGATCGGCCGCATCGTCGGCCAGGAAAAGAACATCACCACCTACAACCTCGCGCGCATGAACATGCTGCTGCACGGGGTGAAGGACACCGAGTTCGAGATCTACCACGGCGACACCCTTCTGAACGACTGGGATGTGCTGCGCGAGACCAACCCCGCCAAGATGCCGAAGTTCGATGCGGTGGTCGCCAACCCGCCTTTCAGCTACCGCTGGGAGCCGAAGTCGGACATGGGCGATGACGTGCGCTTCAAGAACTACGGGCTTGCGCCGAAGTCCGCCGCCGACTTCGCCTTTCTGCTGCACGGCTTTCACTACCTGAAAGACCAGGGCGTGATGGCGATCATCCTGCCGCACGGCGTGCTGTTCCGCGGCGGCGCCGAAGAGCGCATCCGCACCAAGCTGCTGCGCGACGGTCACATCGACACGGTGATCGGCCTGCCGGCCAACCTGTTCTATTCGACTGGCATCCCGGTGTGCATCCTGGTGCTGAAGAAGTGCAAGAAGTTCGACGACGTGCTGTTCATCAACGCCGCCGAGCACTTCGACAAGGGCAAGCGGCAGAACGTGCTGAACCCCGAGCACATCAGCAAGATCGTCGAGACCTACCAGCACCGCCGCGAGGAAGACCGCTACGCCAAGCGCGTCGACATGGAGCGCATCGAGAAGGAGGGCTTCAACCTCAACATCTCGCGCTACATCAGCACGGCGCAGACCGAGAAGGAGATCTCTCTGGAAGCGACGCATGCGGAGCTGGTGGCGATTGAGGCGCGCATCCGCGAGGCGACGCGCAAGCACAATGTCTTCCTGCGCGAGCTGGGTTTGCCGGAGCTGCCTGGCGGCCAGGAGATCAGGTAGCCGACGCCCGCCCGATTACATCCCGTAGTCAGGCAGCGTCAACCAATGATGGAAGTAGCGCCCCATCAGCAGTTTCGGGAACACCGGCAGCCGCATCAGCAGGGTGGTGTAGTCGCGCAGGCGCACGCCGAGTTCTGTTCTGGGCACGAACGAGGCGGCCAAGCTTTCGGCCAGCTTCTGCTTGCGTCGGATCATCGACTGCATGCGGGCCTGGTAGCGATCAAGCGCGGCGGCGCTGTCGCCCGGGTTCCGATGCAGCTCGCCGGCCAGTACGTAGGCTTGCGCGAGCGCGACCCCTGCGCCTTCGCCGGCGATCAGGGATGGGCAGCCCAAGTTCCGCACTTCGCCCGCCCGAGCCGGCCGTTCTCGGGCGGGCGACGCTCGCCGAATCAACGACTTGCGTGCCCCTTGGGCTAGAAAAATCCAAAACGCTGTAGTGTCACGCCTATCCTCTA
>NZ_JBILJQ010000070.1:0-26880 GCF_044377145.1 Aquimonas sp. | reverse complement strand
GACTGCCGACCACGCGCAACCGCGACATCGACAGCTTGCTGCCGATCGAGGGCTGGGCGCCGATCTGCAACTGAGGCTCAGCACGGCGAGTGGGGAAGCGGTAGGTGGCTCGGGCGGACGCATACGCTCGCTTTGCGCAGCGCAGCACGAGTCCCGTGCCGCGGGCGCCGCGCCGGAGTTCCGATGGTCAGTTCGCACTCATGTGCTTTGATTGCCGAGTCAGTGATCGCCGAGGTTCCCGCCACGCCCGAGCAACCATTCGTATCCACTCCACTGTTCATCGGTCTGATCGCTGCGGCGCAACGCGCACGCCTGCAGGGTGGCGTGCTTGCCGAGATGGTTGCCATGCATCAGCCGGCACTGCAGAAACTCGAATACGAGGCCAGCACCGACGAACAGGCGCTGGGTCTGTGTGGACGGCTGCTGGGTCTGGTGCTGGATGCCGAGAACGGTGGCGATCTGCACGCCTTGGTACGCCTGCGCCGCGGGCTGAGGCTGGCGGGGGCGTTTCTGCAGCTGCGCAGTGCGGGCCCGGTGCAGGTGGTGGCGCGGCTCAAGTCGGGCGACCCCGATCTGCGCGCACAGCTGGCCGGGCACTGGTTCGATATCGACCTGCGTCCGCGCCGCGCTGCGGTGAGTGCCAAGCGGCTGCGCCTGCGTCTCGGCCAGAACCAGGCCCGGTTCGAGTCCGCTGCTGTCGCCTGAAGGGGCGCTGTCTGCAATGCGCTGCATGCCGACAGCTGAGTGCGCTGATCCATGCACGTGCAGATCAGGCCACGGAGGCATCCGACGGCCTCAAGCGCGCGGAGCGTAGGCGCGCAGGAACAGCTCAAGCACGCTTTCGATGTGCTCGGGGCCTTCACAATCGCTGCCGCACAGCGGGCAGCCGATCAGCTGGCGCATATGCGCCTCGCCCTTGATCAGACAGAAGAAGTGTCCGGCCGCGCGGCGCGGATCGGGCACATCCAGGCTGCCGGCGTGATTGGCTGAGATCAGAAAGGCCTCGAAAGCATCCAGGATCCGACGCGGCCCGACCTCATAGAACAACTCGCCCAGCTTGCCGCTGGATTCGCCCTGGGCCGCCATCATCCGGTAGAACGCGACCGACTCCGGCGACAGGATCAGGCCGTGAAAGCCGCTGGCGATCGCCCGCAGCTGTTCGCGGATCGGCCCTCGGCCCGGTTCGGCGCGGAACACCGCTTCCGGCAGCTGCTCCTCGCATTTCGCCTTGACGGTCTCGGCGAACAGCGTGTCTTTGTCGCTGAAGTGGCTGTAGACGGTGAGCTTGGACACGCCGGCCTCGCCCGCGATCGCGTCCATGCTCACGCCGTCGAAGCCGCGCAGCGGAAACAGGCGTTTGGCGGCGTCGAGAATGGCGGCCCGCTTCTCGGGATCTTTCGGTCGGCCGGGGCCTTTGGGGGTGCGATCTGCGGACATCGGGGCATTCTACCGCCTCCAGCCAATCAAATACTGGACTGTGCAGTATTTTAATTCTAAGCTTCTGGCCACATGGGCTCCGACCCTTCGAACCTGCCTGCGAGTGCGTATGCAAACCCGCCTGACGTCACGCTTGATCCCACTGTTTCCCACCTCTGCTGTGCTCGCCTGCGCGCTCGCCTTGCTGGGCTGTTCGAATACCGAACCCGCAGTCGTGTCCGTGCGTCCGGCGATCGTGGTGCAGCCGACGGCTTCAACCCAGCAGTACGCGGCCTATGCCGGCGAGATCCGCGCACGCCATGAGCCGGCGCTGGCGTTTCGGGTGGCGGGCAAGATCAGCCAACGGCTGGTCGATGTCGGCGACCGCGTGCGCAAGGATCAGCCGCTGGCTGAGCTGGAACCGCAGGACCTCGGCCTGCAGATGGAATCCAGCCGCGCCCAGCGCGCCGCTGCACAATCCGAACTGGAACTGGCGCGCAGCGAGCACGAACGGCAACAGGCACTGAAAGACCGCGGCTTGGCCAGCGCATCGGCGCTGGATACCGCCACCGCCCGGCTCGAATCCGCGCAGGCGCGGCTTGAGGCTGCGCAGGCACAGTTCCAGGTCAGTCGCAATCAGGCCGGCTATGCCGTGCTGCGCGCGCCCGCCGATGGCGTGATCGCCCAGCGCATGGCCGAAGCCGGACAGGTCGTCGCCGCCGGGCAGGCAGTCTTCGTACTGGCCGAGGACGGCGAGCGCGAGGTGTTGATCGCCCTGCCCGAGCAGACCGTTTCATCGGTCGCCATAGGTACCCGGGTGCAAGTGCAGCTGTGGTCGCAGCGCGAGCAGGCGCTGAGCGGGCGCATCCGCGAATTGGCGCCCTCGGCCGACGCCGCCTCCCGCACCTATGCCGCGCGGGTGACGATCGAAGACAGCAATGCTGCGGTCGAACTGGGCCAGAGCGCGCGGGTGTTTTTTGACCGCGGCGAAGCGAGCGCACTGCGCCTGCCGCTGGCGGCGGTGTCCGCCGACGCCGGCGCGCCCTACGTACTGCGCTTTGATCCCGCCACCGGCACCGTGGGGCGAGTTGCGGTGACGCTCGGCGCGTATGCCGAGACTTCGGTTCCAGTGCTGACCGGTTTGAGCAGCACCGACTGGGTGGTGGCCGGGGGCGTGCACCTGCTGCGCGACGGCCAAGCCGTTCGTCCGGTGGATCGGGAGAACCGTCCGCTTCAGCTCGTGGCCGCGCAGTAGTCGCGCATGGACACCTTCAATCTCTCCGCCTGGGCCCTGCGCAACCGCAGTCTGGTCGTCTACGCGATGCTCGGGCTGGCCATACTCGGCATCGTCTCCTACGGCCGCCTCGGCCAGAGTGAGGATCCGCCGTTCACCTTCAAGTTGATGGTGGTGCGCACCCTGTGGCCGGGCGCGTCCGCGGAGGAAGTCTCGCGGCAGATCACCGACCGCATCGAACGCAAGCTGATGGAAACCGGCAACTACGAGTCCATCCGCGCCTATTCGCGGCCGGGTGAGTCGCTGGTGCAGTTCATCGCCAAGGACACGCTGCGCTCGGCGGCGCTGCCGGATGTCTGGTACCAGGTCCGCAAAAAGGTGGGCGACCTGCGTCCCAGCCTGCCCGCGGGCATCGTCGGACCGTTCTTCAACGACGAGTTCGGCGACACCTTCGGCAACATCTATGCGCTGACCGGCGACGGCTTCGACTACGCCGTGCTCAAGGACTACGCCGAACGCATCGAACTCGAGCTCGCGCGAGTGTCGGATGTCGGCAAGATCGAGCTGATCGGGCTGCAGCAGGAGCGCATCTGGATCGAGCTGTCGAATACCAAACTGGCCGCGCTCGGCCTGCCCCTGCGCGAGGTGCAGCGCGCGCTGGACGAACAGAACGCGGTCACCGATGCAAGCTTTGTCGAGACCCCGGAAGAGCGGGTGCGCCTGCGGGTCAGTGGTCGCTTCGAGACCACCGAGGACATCCGCGGATTCGCGCTGCGGGTGGGCAATCGCGACTTCCGCATTGGCGATGTCGCCGAGGTGTTCCGCGGTTTTTCCGATCCGCCCGAACCGCGCATGCGCTTCATGGGCGAGGACGCGATCGGCATTGCGGTCGCGATGAAGCGCGGCGGCGACATTATCCGCTTGGGCGATGCGCTGGAGGCCGAGTTCGAACGCCTGCAGCAGAACCTGCCGATCGGCATGAGCCTGCAGAAGGTGTCGGATCAGCCGGCCGCGGTGCGCGCTTCCATCCGCGAGTTCGTACAGGTGCTGGCCGAGGCGGTGATCATCGTTCTGCTGGTGAGCTTCTTCTCGCTCGGCTTCCGCACCGGTCTGGTGGTGGCGCTGTCGATTCCGCTGGTGCTGGCGATGACCTTCGGCGGCATGTACTACTTCGGCATCGGCCTGCACAAGATCTCGCTCGGCGCGCTGGTGCTGGCGCTGGGCCTGCTGGTGGACGACGCGATCATCGCGGTCGAGATGATGGCGATCAAGATGGAGCAGGGCCTGGACCGGATGCGCGCCGCTGCGTTCGCCTGGACCTCGACTGCGTTTCCGATGCTGACCGGCACCCTGATCACCGCGGCGGGCTTTCTGCCGATCGCCACCGCCAGCTCCAGCACCGGCGAATACACGCGCTCGATCTTCGAAGTGGTGACCCTGGCGCTGATCGTGTCGTGGATTGCGGCGGTGGTGTTCGTGCCCTACCTCGGCGATCGCCTGTTGCCGGACTTCGCCAAGCTGCGCGCGGAGGCCGGCGCGGCGGCCGAGCATGACCCCTACAGCAAGCCGTTCTACCAGCGCTTCCGGCGCATCGTGCGCTGGTGTGTCGAGCGTCGCTTCACCGTGATCGCGGTGACCGCGCTGATCTTTGCCGGCTCGCTGGTCGCGTTCCGGATGGTGCCGCAGCAGTTCTTTCCGGCCTCGGCGCGGCTTGAGCTGATGGTCGACTTCAAACTCTCCGAAGGCAGTTCGTTGGCCGCCACCGAGGCCCAGGCCAAGCGCTTTGAAACCCTGCTGGCCGAGCGCGAGGATGTGCTCAATCACGTCGCCTACATCGGCACCGGCTCGCCGCGCTTCTACCTGCCGCTGGATCAACAGCTGCCGCAGACCAGCTTCGCCCAGTTCGTGTTGCTGATGCCCGATGTCGAGGCGCGCGAAAGCGTCCGCGCCTGGCTGCGGGAGACGCTGCCGCTGCAATTCCCGCAGGTGCGCACCCGCATCACCCGGCTTGAGAACGGGCCGCCTGTGGGCTATCCCGTGCAGTTCCGGGTGTCCGGCGAGCACATCGACCGGGTCCGCGCAATCGCCCACCAGGTGGAAGCCAAGCTCCGTGAGCATCCGGCCTTGGGCAATATCAATCTGGACTGGGAAGAACCCAGCAAGATCGTGCGCCTCGAAATCGACCAGGAGCGCGCCCGTGCGCTCGGCGTGAGCTCGGCCCAGGTCGCGGTGTTTCTGCAGGGCTCGCTGTCGGGTTCGCCGGTCAGCACTCTGCGAGAAGACAACGAGCAGGTCGCGATTCTGCTGCGCGGCCCGGCCGAGGAGCGCGCCAGCCTGTCGATGCTTGGCAGTCTGGCGGTGCCGACCGAGAAGGGTGGCAGCGTCCCGCTGAGCCAGATCGCCCGGCTCGAGTACGGCTTTGAGGACGGCATCATCTGGCACCGCAACCGTCTGCCGACCGTCACCGTGCGCGCCGATATCGCCGACAGCGTGCAGCCGGCCACCGCCGTCGCCGAAATCCTGCCGACCTTGGCCGACATCCGCGCCGAGTTGCCGCCCGGCTACCTGCTTGAAGTCGGCGGCTCGGTCGAAGATTCCAGCCGCGGCTCGCGCTCGATCGCCGCCGGCATGCCCTTGTTTGCCGGTGTGGTGTTCACCCTGCTGATGCTGCAGCTGCGCAGCTTCGGCAACTCGATCATCGTGGTGCTGACTGCGCCGCTGGGCCTGGTCGGGGTGACCCTGTTCCTGCTGCTGTTCGGGCGTCCGTTCGGCTTCGTCGCCATGCTGGGCACGATTGCTCTCGCCGGCATGATCATGCGCAACTCGGTGATTCTGGTCGACCAGATCGAGCACGATCTGAAAGAAGGCGCCTCAGCCGTCGAGGCGATTGTCGAAGCCACGGTGCGCCGTTTCCGCCCGATCGTGCTGACCGCCTTGACCGCGATCCTGGCGATGATCCCGCTGTCCCGCAGCGCCTTCTTCGGGCCGATGGCGGTGGCGATCATGGGCGGTTTGCTGGTGGCGACCCTGCTGACCCTGCTGTTCCTGCCTGCCCTGTACGCCGCCTGGCACCGGGTCGGGCGGGCACCTGCTGCGACCTGATCACTGAGGCCGCCATTGGTCATGATGACTTCCCGCACTGCGTCACACCACGTGCGCTCGGCATTCTGTGGCGCGCAAGGATGCAGGGCCGTGGCCGCCCCACGCCGCCGACTGATTTGGTGGTGTACAAGGCCAGCGCCTACAATTCGCGGTCTTGCGCCCGCCTCACGCGGGCGCCCGCATGCAGGACACCGACATGGCAGTTGATTTCGAACAGGCCCGGTTCGCAATGGTCGAGCAGCAAGTCCGCCCCTGGGAAGTGCTGGACTTCCGCGTCCTTGACGTGATCGGACGGGTCAAGCGCGAGGATTTCGCGCCGACCCGGCATCGAAAGCTGGCCTACGGCGACATGTCGCTGCCGCTGGAACACGGTGAGTTCATGCTCAAACCGGTGGTCGAGGGTCGCATTCTGCAGGCGCTCGACATCGCGCCCGAGCATGAAGTGCTGGAGATCGGCACCGGCTCCGGTTACCTGACCGCCTGCATCGCCCAACTGGCACGGGCTGTCCACAGCATCGACCTGTATGCCGATTTCGTCGACCGTGCCCGCGCGCGCCTGCAGGCGGTCGGGCTGACCAATATCAACCTGCAGCATGCCGATGCGATTGCGTTCCAGCCGGGGCGTCAGTTCGACGCCGTCGCTGTTGGCGGCGCCGTTGCGACCGTGCCGGATCGCTTTCTCGACTGGGTCCGTCCGGGCGGAAAGCTCTTCGTGATCCGTGGTGCAAGCCCGGCCCAGGAGGCCGTGCTGTACACCCGCGCCGAGCACGGCTGGTCGATTGAAAGCCTGTTCGAAACCGATGTTCCTTACCTCCACGGTGCCGAGCCCGTCCAGCATTTCACGCTGTAGGCCGACCCCGCCCTCGCTCGTCAAAGGATCTGCCATGCGCCTGCCTGTACTTCGTCCGCTGTGTTTCGCCTTCGCCCTTGCTGCCGTCGGCAGTGCCAACGCCGCCGACCTGATGCAGGCCTACGAGCTCGCACGCCAGAGTGATCCGCAGCTGGCGGCTGTGGAGATGCAGCGCCTCGCCACCGGCGAAGGCGTCAACCAGAACCGCTCGGCGCTGTTGCCGCAGTTGAGCGGTTCAGCCGGGTTCACCGACAGCACCACCAAGGACAGCAGGTTCGGCCCGGTGCGAAACGCAGATAACAGCTTCGCGTTCGGCAACACCACTACCTACGGCGAGAACCGCGGTCGCAGCTGGCGTCTCGATCTGCAGCAGTCGCTGTACGACCACCGCAACTACACCCGCCTGCGCGCCAGCCGCGCACGCGCCGACGCCGCCGATGCCGATCTTGATGCGGCGATTGATGGCTTGGCGCTGCGCGTGGCGCAGGCCTACTTCACCGCGCTGACCACCGTCGACAGCCTGATCTTCGCGCGCGCCGATGAGCGCGCGGTCAAGCGTCAGCTCGATCAGGCCGAACAGCGCTTCGAGGTCGGCCTGACCGCGATTACCGACGTGCATGAGGCGCGTGCGCGCTACGACGGCTCGCGCGCCAATGCCATCAATGCCGAGAACGCCCTCGACGACGCCCGCGAGGCCCTGGCGGAGCTGACCGGGCAGCAGCTTGCCAATCTGCAGGGGCTCGATGAGAGCTTCGCGCCCGGCATGCCGGAGCCGGCCCAGCTTGAAGCCTGGGTGCAGACCGCACTGGCCGAGAATCCCCTGCTGCGCTCACGTGCACTTGCGCTCGACGCCGCCCAGCAGGACATCATGACCGCACGTTCCGGTCATCTGCCTACGCTGGGCCTCTCGGCCAGCCGCAACGGTGGCGCGGGCTGGGGCGAATCGCTCAGCAGCACGGGCTTGGCTTCTCCCGGCACCACGGACGATCTCGGCAGCTCAATCAGCCTGAACCTCAATGTTCCGCTGTACTCCGGTGGCCTCACCCAGTCGCAGGTGCGGCAGAGCGTCTACAACCGCGACGCCACCGAAGACCGCCTGGAGCAGGAGCGTCGCGCCGTGACCCGGCAGACCCGCAACGCCTACCGCGCCGTGGTTGCTGGCATCTCCGAGATCGAAGCCCGCCGGCAGGCGCTGGTGTCGGCCCGCAGCGCGCTGGAAGCCACCGAGGCCGGCTTCGAGGTTGGCACCCGCACCATCGTTGACGTGCTGCTCTCGCAGCAGGTGCTGACCAGCGCCCAGCGCGACTACTCCAACGCGCGCCACAGCTTCCTGGTCAACGGGCTGTCGCTGAAGCAATCGGCCGGCGTGATCGACATCAAGGACATCGCAGGGGTCAATCGCCTGCTGGTTCGCGACGCCGAAGCCGCGCTCGCCGAGTTCGAGCGCGAGCGCGACTGAATTCGCATCTACACCTTCGATAAAGCTGCGGGGCGCTTCGGCGCCCCGCCTGTTTTCGTGGAACCGAAGAAGTCCCCTGCGAGCGGCCGGTGGCGCGCTCAGCCAGCGATGTACTGCTGCAGCTGTTCGATTTCCTGCTTCTGTTCCTCGATCACCCATTTCAGCAGGTCGCCAATCGAGATCAGACCGACCACTGCGCCATCCTCAAGCACCGGCAGGTGGCGGATCCGCCGCTCAGTGACGATCTGCATGCAGTGGCGCACGTCATCACCCGGACTGACGCTGATCACCGGGCTGGACATCACATCCGACACCGGGGTGTCCTGCGAAGAACGCCCTTTGAGAATCACCTTGCGCGCGTAGTCGCGCTCGGTGGCGATGCCGATCAACTGGTCACCGCGCATCACCAGCACCGACCCGATCCCGTGCTCGGCCATCAGCCTGATCACCTCAAGTACGGGTGTTTCTTGCGCCACGCTGATAACCCGCGCGGCCTTGCCTTCCAGAAGCTGACGAACACTGTGCATCGAGCGGCCCTCCCCGTGATGAACATGTGGGTCGGACTATACGCCGGCTGGCGCGTAAGGCGCCCAGCCGCGCTCATCCCGCAACAAATCGGACCCCGTGCGTGCGGGGAAATTCTGCGGTGCTGGTTGGCACGCGTGGACCGTGCCTTGATGACCGCAACGCTACAGCGGAAGCCGCAGAACGAAACGTGCGCCGCCCTCGCTGCGGCCTTCCGCCAGCAGCTGGCCACCGTGCTCCTCGGCGATCTTGCGCGAGATCGCCAGGCCCAGGCCGGTGCCCTTGGACTTGGTGCTGCGATAGGGCTCGAACCAGTCGGACGAGAAACCCTCAGGCAGGCCGGGGCCATCGTCTTCCACGACCAGGTCAAGCCAGCGTCGGCCGGCGCTGGCGCTGCTGCGGCTCAGCACCCGCAGCCCAAGCACGGGCCGCTCGGCGCTGGCCTCCTGCGCATTCTTGATCAGGTTGTGCAGCACCTGACGCAATCGGCCTGCGTCGGCCTGGGCATGCGGCAGCGCGGGGTCGAGCAGCCGCACCACGCGCAGTCGCGGATCGTGATCGTAGAGTTCAAGCACGTCCTCGGTCAGGGAGTTCACATCGATCGGGCCGAGTTCGAGCTGGGGCGGGCGAGCGTACTCACCAAAAGCGTTGACCAGGGTCTTCAGCGCATCGACCTGGGCGACGATGGTGTGGGTCGCGCGATCAAGCACATCGGCGTCTTCAGCATCCAACCGCGGCAGCACGCGCCGGCGCAAGCGCTCGGCAGACAGCTGGATCGGCGTCAGCGGATTCTTGACCTCATGCGCGAGACGCCGCGCGACCTCGGACCAGGCGGCATCGCGGCGCGCCCGATCGACGCCGGTGGTGTCGTCGATCACCAGCACCTGGCCGCCATCCGGCAGGCTGGCGCCGCGCAGCATCAGCAGGCGCCGCTCGCTGCCCGCTGCCACAGCGAGTTCCTCGCGCCACTCGGGTGCGTGCTCGCGCTGACGCTGCGCAGCCGTGTCGACCAGGCCCCGCAGGGAGGGACAGAGCCGACCCAGCTCGGCCAGCTGCAGCCCTTCAAGTTCAGCGGTGGCGAGGCCGGTGAGTTCAGCCGCCGCCGGGTTGGCGCCACGCAGGCGCAGCTCGCCGTCGAGCACCAGTACCGCTGACGACAGACGCGCCAGCACCGTGGCCAGAAAGGCACGTTGCGTTTCGGTTTCGGCGGCACTTGCCGCCGCTCGCTCGCGGCTGGCCGCAAGATCTGCGGTCATGCGGTTGAAGCTCTCGACCAGAAAGCCGAGCTCGTCGCCGCGCGCAGGCACCTCCAGTTGCTCAAGCCGGCCTTCGGCAATCGCGCGCGTTGCGGCCGCGAGCTTGCCGATCGGCGACACCAGCCGGCGCGCCAGATCGAACGCGATCAGCACCGCCAGAAACACCGACACCAAGGCCACCAGGCTCAGGATCAGCACGAATACAAGCTTCAGCGAGTCGCGCAGGAACAGCGCGCGGCGCGTACCGAAAGCCGCCGCCTCGACCTGATCGCTCAGCTCGACATGGCGCGCCGGCAGGGCGAACAGCGCCTGCAGCAGCAATGCATCACCGCCGAGGTCGAGTTGCTGCAGCACCCGCACATAGCTAGCCTCGCCGAACCGCTCGATGCTCACCCTTGGCGCACCGCCGCCGAGCTGGGCGCGGCTGTCCTGCTCCGGCGGCGACGGCAGCAGCAGGCCCGGGTCAGCCGCTGCGATCTGCTGGATCCGGCTGTCGCTGCCGAACAGCACCAGCTGCGAGGCAGCGGTGGCATCGAGCGCGTCTTCGAGGGCGGCGGCCAGGTCGTAGCTGCGCTCCTGCAGCAGCGCCACGACCTGTGTGCTGCGCTCAACCGCGGCGTCCCGGCGTTCGTCCATCTGGATGCGCGCGAGCTCGAGTGCGCTCTCCATCGCTTCCACGCTGTTGGCACGCAGCCAGGTGTCCACGCTGGCGCTGACGAAGCGCACGCTGAACACGTACACCAGCAGTACCGGCGGCAACGCCAGCACCAGCAGCAGCAGCAGCAGACGCCTCGACAGGCGCGCGCCCGGCTCGCCGCGCTTGAGCTGAGCACGCAGTTTGAGCAGTCGGGCGAGAATCGCCAGCGCCAGCAGAACCACCGCAGCGCCCGCGGCCAGAAACACCCAGGGATAGTAAGCGGCGTAACTGTTGCCGAGGCCCTCGGCGCTGGCCGCCAGATACAGGGTTGAGAACAGCAGCAACAGCAGCCCCAGCGCGACCGCGCCGCCGCCGAGACGGCGCAGCAAATGGCGCGATCGGCTCACTGCTGTTCCATCGCGACAAAGGCCACCGGCGCGGCGTCCAGGCGCCAGTCCTGCAGGCCGATCAGGGCCGGAAACCGCAACGGCGCGGGCAACGAAGACGCCACCAGCGCGAGGCCAACCTCGCCGCCGCAGGCGGCAGCGGCGTCCGACAGCGGTAGCCGCACCTGATCCAGCGCCGCCAGCAGTCCGCTGCGGCGGGCGAAGCGACGGCTGCCGTAGGCCTCCGGCCAGCGCAATTCGAATTCGCCCGCCAGCGGGAAATAGCGCAGCCACAACGGTGTGATCTCGGTGGTCCGGCCGCCACAGGCTCGCACGGTGTAGTCAATGCGCAGGCCGATGCCGTTTGAAAGGGCGTCCAACATCCGCGGGCTGAAGTCGAGCCGCTGCTGGACCTCCAGATGCGGACCCGCCGCGCTGCGCTGCAAGCGCGCCGAGCTGATGCTGGCCTGTGCTTCGGGCCTGGCATCGCAGCCGGCCAGCACGATCAAGCCGGTCAGCAGAGCGGCGGCCGACCGGCCGCGCAGCCAACGCTGGTGCGGAAATCGATCGTCTGCTGCTGCCGATGCGCTCGCGGCGACGCTTGACGCTTGCACAAGCTCCGGGCGCAACTCAGGCGCGCTTGCGCAGGGCAGCGATGAAGAATCCATCGCCGTCCCCATCACCCGGCAAGCGTTGCCGGCCGCGGCCGCTGGCGATGCCGAACTGCTCTGCGAGCGGCACGGGTTCGGCATCGGCATGGGCCGCAAGGAAGCCATCGATCTGGCGCTCGTTCTCGTCTTTCAGCACGGAGCAGGTCGCATAGACTAGTCGCCCGCCCACCGCCAGCAAAGGCCACAGCGCCTGCAGCAAGGCCGCCTGCTGCGCGACCAGCCGGGCGATGTCGTCGGCGCGTCGATGCACCAGGATGTCGGGCTGACGGCGCACCACGCCGCTGCCGCTGCACGGTGCGTCGATCAGGATCCGATCAAAGGCCTGGCGGTTCCACCAGCTGTCGACTTCGGTGGCATCCGCACAGCGCAGTTCGGCCCGCAGACCTAATCGGTCCAGCGTCTGCTGCACGCGCGGCAAACGCCTCGGGTCACTGTCCAACGCCAGCAGATGCGCGCCGCCGGCGGCGATCTGGGCGGCTTTTCCGCCCGGGGCTGCGCAGGCATCCAGCACACGCAGACCGGGGCCGAAATCCAGCGCCTCGACCGCGCCTTGGGCGGCGATGTCCTGCACCAGGAAGTGGCCCGCATCCCAGCCCGGCAGACGGGTCGGATCACCGGCCTCGCGCAGCGCGACGGCACCACGTTCGGTATCGACCTGCTGGACCGTGAGCTCGATCGCCTCGAATCCAGCCAGCACATCGGCCAGACGCGCGCGGGTCGGATTCAGCCGCAGCCACAGCGGCGCCGGCTGCAGATTGGCCAGCAGGATCGCATCGCAGTGCTGCGGCCAATCAGCACGCAACTGCGCCAGCAGCCAGGGTGGGTGCGCGCGCTCGGCTTCCTGCGCCAGCGTCAGCATCGGCAGGCTGGCGCGCTCGCGCAGGAACCGCCGCAGCACCGCGTTGACCAGGCCGACATGGCGCGGAAACCCGAGCACGCGCGCGGCTTCGGCTGTCGCGGCGACCGCTGCGTGTTCGGCCAGGCCCAGATGCTCCAACTGCGCGAGACCGACGTGCAGCAGCATCTGCACCGGCTTGACCTGGCCCGGCAGCGGGCGCTCCATCAGCGTCTGCACCAGCACGCCGTAGCGGACGCGGCGACGCAGCGCGGCGTGGCAGATCGATTCGCACAGGGCGCGGTCGCGGGAATCCTTGAGACCGGGCAGCACCTGCGCCAGCACTGCCTTCAATGAGCGTCCGGCTTCCACTTCAGCCAAAACGCGAGCCGCCGCAGCGCGAGTCGCCGCCCCGGGCGGTGGCGTGCTGGGTCGAGCACTGCCCTCCACAGCGGTGTGGGCCGGGTGTCCCGAGGGCCGCCGCGGGAGCCTGCGCTGAGTGTTCATGCGAGCAGCGGGGAGCGGCGTGCGTTCAAGTAGTCGGCTGCCGACTGCGCGCGACCGCCTTCCCGCTGCACCCGGGTCAGGCGCAGTGCGCCCTCGCCGCAGGCGATATCGATGCCCTGTGCATTTGCCGCCAAGATGCTGCCCGGCGTGGCGCCGACGCGGCCAACAGCGGCTTCGGCCGCATGTACCCGCAGGCGCTCGCCGGCCAGTTCGCAATCGCTGATCGGCCAGGGATCGAACGCCCGCACGCGGCGCTCAAGCTGCGCCGCCGGCAAGCTGAAATCGAGCCGCGATTCGGCCTTGTCGAGTTTGTGGGCGTAGGTCACGCCCTCGCTCGGCTGGGGCTGGGATGTCAGTGCGTCGCCACTGCGCAAGCGGTTCAGGCCTTCCAACAGGACCTGCGCACCGCAGTCGGCCAGCCGATCGTGCAGGCTGCCGCCAGTGTCATCGGCGCGGATCTGCACACCGCGCTGCAACAGCACCGGCCCGGTATCGAGGCCGCGCTCCATCTGCATCAGGCAGATGCCGGTCTCGGTATCGCCGGCTTCGATCGCGCGTTGGATCGGTGCCGCGCCACGCCAGCGGGGCAGCAGGGAGGCGTGCAGGTTCCAACAGCCGAATCGGGGAATGTCCAGCACCGACTGCGGCAGAATCAAGCCGTATGCGACCACGATCAGCAGGTCCGGTTTCAGCTCGGCCAGCCGCGCGCGCTCGGCGGGGTCGCGAAAGTTCAGCGGTTGACGCACTTCAACGCGCGCCGCCTGAGCACGCTGCTTGACCGGGCTCGCCTGCAGCTGGCGCCCACGTCCGGCGGGGCGATCGGGCTGGGTGTAGACCGCCAGCAGCGCGTCCGGCCCCGCCAGCACGCCGTCTAGCGGCGGCACGGCGAACTCCGGTGTCCCGGCGTACACCAGTCGCAAAGCATCGGTCATCGAACGGCTCCGAGGAGTGTCAGGCGCTTTCGCGGCGCTGCTTGGCCAGCTTCTTGCGCACCATCTCGCGCTTCAGCGGCGACAGGTAATCAACGAACACCTTGCCGTCGAGGTGGTCCATTTCGTGCTGGATGCACACGGCCAGCAGCCCGTCAGCCTCAAGGTCGAATGACTTGCCCTGCCGATCCAGCGCACGCACGGTGATCTGATTGGCGCGGGTGACGTCGGCAAAGATGCCGGGGACCGACAGGCAGCCTTCCTGATACACCTGATGACCGTCGCTGTGGATGATCTCGGGGTTGATGAAGACGCGCGGCGCGTTCTTCTCCTCGCTCACGTCCATCACCATGAAGCGCAGATGGCAATCCACCTGGGTCGCGGCCAAGCCGATGCCCGGGGCCTCGTACATGGTCTCGAACATGTCGTCCAGCAACTGCTGGAAGGCCGGTGTGAAGTCGGCCGGCGCTACCAGTCGAGCGCGCGTGCGCAGGCGGGGGTCCGGGAATTCGAGGATGCTCAGCTTGGCCATGGCCGCTACCTTGGGCGCGAGGCGCCTGCAATCAAGGGTTTGAAGGTCGGGCACTATATCAGCGGCGGGCTGAATGCCGATGCGCCCCTTTGCGCTTCAGGACAAGGCGTGACGCAGCGCACAGGCCCGATGCGGAGCACCTGAACAGTTTCTAATCCACAAATCTTTACGCTATAGTGCGGCGAAACCTGCTTGGTAAATCAGGTAGATGGCCGCCATGCTTAAAAAATTCCTTTCGGTTTGCGCCGCAGCTGCACTGACGTTTGCCACCTGCGTGGTAGCGCAAGAGCTGCGTGAAGACCACCCCGACACCTACGTGGTGAAGAAGGGTGACACGCTGTGGGACATCTCGGCGCGCTTCCTCAAGCAGCCATGGCTATGGCCGGAAATCTGGCAGGCCAATCCGCAGATCGAGAATCCGCATCTGATTTATCCGGGCGACGTCATCAGCCTTGCGTATCTGGACGGCCGCCCTCAGCTTGGCGTTGACCGTCGCGATCCGCAGATCCGCCGCGATCGCAGCGAGGCCGTTCGGACCATTCCCTTGCATGAGATAGAGGCTTTCCTCCATCGCGTCCGCGTGCTGGATGAGGAACCGAAGGGTCTGCCCTACGTGCTGGCGATCGAAGAGAACCGCCTGCGCGGCTCCTCAGGTCAGGTTTTCTATGCCCGCGGCGCCGACTTCCAGCCCGGCCAGCGCTGGGCGGTGGTGCGTCCGACGGTTCGCTACACGTCGCACTCGCAGCGTGGCACCGATCAGCGCCAGATTCGCGACACCGACTGGTCGTCCAGTGAAGGTTTGGACGTCCGCACCGCCGACGTCGCCTGGAGCTACTACACCGACTTTGACGGCGGCTCCGAAGTGCTGGGCTGGGAAGTGGTGGACGTCACCACCGCCGAAGTCACCATCGGAGGTGACCCCGCCACCCTGCTGCTCGCTCCGGAAGGTCGTGAAGTGCGCGCCGGTGATCTACTGATGCCGGTCGAGAACCCGGCCTTCGACATCACCTTTATGCCGCGTGCTTCGGGCAATGCCCCGGACAACATGCGGGTGATGGCGGTCACCGACCACTATCGCGTCGGCGGCCCACGCGATGTGGTCGCGCTGTCGGCCGGTGCCCGCGAGGGCATCGAGAACGGCCATGTGTTCGCGCTGTACGCTGAAGGCGAGCGCGTGGTCGACAACATCGCCAACCGCACCAAGCTCACCGCTCAATTCGACTCGCGGAAGGTCAAGCTGCCCGACGAATTCGTCGGCCACGTGATGATCTTCCGCACCTTCGACAAGGTCAGCTATGGCTTGGTGATGGACGCGATCCGCCCGGTCAAGGTCGAGAACATCGCCAAGTTGCCGGACCGTCTGCCCTGAGGGGCTGTGGCGGATCCGATGCTGCGTCCTGAAACCTGGTTTGCCGCACTGCGCGCCCCCATTGCGGGGCGCGTTTTGCGTTCTGCCGCCGAGAATCCCGAGCAGGCCCATGCGCTGGAGTCCGGCAGTGCCGCTGCGCTGCGCGCGCTGGGCATCAGCGAGAACGCGGCGCGTGTCTTTCTGCAACGCGACGCTGCGCGCGAGAACGCCGATCAGGAATGGCTGTCGCGGCCCGGCAACCGCTTGCTGGCCTGGGCCGATCCTGACTACCCCGAACTGCTGCGCGACTCGCCCAACCCGCCTGCCCTGCTCTGCATCAGCGGCGATGCCGGTCTACTGTGGCGGGCGCAGATCGCCATCGTCGGCAGTCGCAATCCCAGCAGCGGCGGCCGCGACACCGCTGCTGCGTTTGCCCGCACATTTGCCTCGTCAGGCTTGCTGGTCACCAGCGGCCTCGCCGACGGCATCGATGCCGCCGCACATGCAGCCGCGCTGGATGCCGGCCAACCCACAGTGGCGGTGGTCGGCACCGGCCCCGATCTCGTCTATCCGGCGCGCAATCGCGCCCTGGCGGAACGCATCCGTGCCGAAGGCTGCATCGTCAGTGAGTTCGCCCCCGGCACCTCGGCGCGCGCCGAGAACTTCCCGCGCCGCAACCGCATCATCGCCGGCCTTGCCCTCGGCACCCTGGTGGTCGAGGCAGCCCTACGCAGCGGCGCATTGATCACCGCGCGCAATGCCAGCGAAGCCGGGCGTGAGGTGTTCGCCATTCCCGGCTCGATCCACAACCCGATGGCGCGTGGCTGCCATCGGCTGATTCGCGAGGGTGCCGGCCTGGTCGAAACCGCTGACGAAGTGGTCGAAGCGCTGGCGCCGGCGGCGCAGCGCCTGGCTGATTCGCTGCGAGCACGCCTGCATTTAATGGACAACGCGGAGACCTTGCGCCCCTCGCCCGCGATGGCGCCCGCGGCAATTCAGACGCCGCCTCCCGAGCCGCAAACCGGCGATCCCGAGTGCCGCCATTTGCTGGCTGCATTGGGCCATGATCCGCTCGGCATGGATCAGCTGGCCGAGCGCACCGGGTTGACCGTGGGAGTGCTGTCCTCCATGCTCCTGCTGCTTGAATTGGAGGGGGCGGTCAGCGTCCAGCACGGCCGCTATACCCGCCGCGCCTCCTGACGCTCATTGCGCGCAGCCGCGCAGGTAGAGGCTGGATGAAAGAGACCTTGCTCGACGTACTGCTCTACCTGTTCGAAAACTACTTCTATGACGATCCGGACGCCGTCCGCGATCGCGACAGCCTGCAGGCCAGCCTGATCCAGGCAGGTTTCAGCCCCGCCGAAGTGAACAAGGCGTTCGACTGGCTCGACGGCTTGGACCAACTGCGCACGCCGCTGCCGGTGGATGTCCGCAACACCGGGCCACTCCGGCTGTATGCAGCACAGGAACAGGCGCGCTTCGATCTGCAGAGCCGCGGTTTTCTGCTGTTTCTGGAGCAGAACGCCATCCTCGACGGCAACCTGCGCGAGCAGGTGATCGATCGCGCCATGGCGCTCGACCAGGACGAACTTGACCTCGATGACCTCAAGTGGGTAGTACTGATGGTGCTGTTCAACCAGCCCGGCCACGAGGCGGCGTTCGCGTGGATGGAAAGCCATATGTTCGCGCTCGACGGCGAAGCGCTGCACTGATCCGGCCGCACCTCGCGCGACGTTCCCGTAGACCACCCTGCTGGCTGTACGACGCTCCACTGCACGTCGCGCTGACACCTCGCGCAGCCTCGTCATCACCGCCCCTGCCTACAGGCCACTCCACTGTGGGGCAGCGCTGCCGACAGGACAGTCCGAAGGGTCGCTCGGGACCATCGGCCGCCGCGTTTTTCTTGACCTTTGTGGCAGCACGGTGAAGCATGCGCCCGCCATCCGGCCGCTTGCAGCACGGGAACTTGCATGAACATGCCCACCAAAGTCTGGTATTTCGTCGACGCACAGGGTCAACAACAGGGGCCTGTCAGCGCAGCGATCATCGCCGGGCATGCGCGCCAGGGTCACTTGCGCAGCGACAGCCTCCTCTGGCGGGAAGGCTTGGACAGCTGGCAAGCACTGTCGCAGCTGCGTGCAGAGTTGAACATCGCTGACCCTTCGGCCGGTGTGCCGCAGCCCGCGCTTCCGCCGAGCCCACCCAGTGCCACGCCTGCGCAGCCCTACGCCGCCGCAGCTGCCTCGCCGTACGCCCCGCCCAGCGCGCGACTGCAGTCCACCGACAAGTGGAGCGCAATGGATGGCCAGGACGTTGTCTACGCCGGGTTCCTGCGCCGTTGGGCCGCCTTCTTCATTGACAGCCTCGTGGTGGGCGTCTGCTTCTACGCCATCGCAATGGTGCTGAGCGTTTTCATGGCCGTTGGCGTGGCCGGACTTGCTGGCAGCGACGGTTCGGGCGCAGTGGCCATGGGCCTGGTGTTCGGCATCTACGTCGTCTATTTCGTGCTCGCAGGCCTGTACTACGCGCTGATGGAGAGCTCGGTCAACCAGGCCACCCTGGGCAAGATGGCGCTCGGCATCAAGGTCACCGACCTGCAGGGCCGCCGGCTGAGCGTCGCCCAGGCCTTCGGTCGCTGGTTCTCCGCGCTCTTGTCCTATCTGATCCTGTGGATCGGCTTCCTGATGGCCGCATTCACCGAGCAGAAGCGCGCCCTGCACGACTACATCGCCGGCACCCTGGTGGTGGATCGCTGGGCCTATACCGAGTTTCCCGAGCGCCAGCAGCGCAGCCCGCACGGCTGTCTGATCGCCTTCGTGATCGTGATGGGCTTGATCATGGTCACCGCTGTCGTCGGCATTCTGGCGGCGATCGCGATCCCGGCTTACCGGGACTACGTGGATCGCGCGGGTCGGCGCAGTTCGATGGCGCCCGCCGCGATCGAGCAGCCGTTCATCGCCAGCGCGGACCCGTCGCTGCCGGGCGCGGACCGGCTCTGGCTGCCGCCGCGGGCTTGACTTCCGCCAAGCCGCTGTGGTGACACTGGAATAAGACGTGCATCCGCGAAAGGCGGAAGGCGCGGTCGGGCAGTCGCCGAGTGCGCGCCCCGCGGCGCTCACATTCTCTACAGCCCATCCGGGCTGACGATCTCGCTAGAACACTTCGGGCCTCCGGCGTCGTAAACGACGCGCCGCGCTGCCCCTGACTGGAATCGCATGGCCAAGAATCTGCTCATCGTCGAATCGCCTGCCAAGGCCAAGACGATCAACAAGTACCTCGGCAAGGACTTTCATGTCCTCGCCTCCTACGGTCACGTGCGTGATCTGGTGCCGAAGGAAGGCGCGGTCGACCCCGAACGCGACTTCGCGATGCGCTATGAGCTGATCGAGCGCAACGAGCGACATGTCGAAGCAATCGCCAAGGCTGCGAAATCCGCCGATGCCCTGTTTCTCGCGACCGATCCGGACCGCGAGGGTGAGGCGATCAGCTGGCACATTGCCGAGGTGCTGCGTGAGCGCGGCCTGCTGAAGGACAAAACGCTGCAGCGAGTGGTGTTCACCGAAATCACTCCGCGCGCCATCAAAGAGGCGATGTCGAAGCCGCGCGCGGTGTCGGAGAACCTGGTCAATGCCCAGCAGGCGCGGCGCGCACTCGACTATCTGGTCGGCTTCAACCTGTCGCCGGTGTTGTGGCGCAAGGTGCAGCGCGGGTTGTCTGCCGGCCGCGTGCAGAGCCCCGCCCTGCGCATGATCGTCGAGCGCGAGGAAGAGATCGAAGCCTTCGTCGCCCGCGAGTACTGGACCGCCGAGGCCCAGCTGGCGCATGCGGTCACGCCGTTCAACGCCAAGCTGGTCAAGCTCGACGGCAAGAAGTTCGAACAGTTCGATCTCACCAATGCCGCTGACGCCGAGGCCGCGCGCGCGCGCTTGGTCGCCGCGGCCGGCGATGCCTTGCACGTGTCCGATGTGCAGAGCCGCGAGCGCAAGCGTCGCCCGGCGCCGCCCTTCATCACTTCGACCCTGCAGCAGGAGGCCGCGCGCAAGCTTGGTTTCTCCACCAGCCGCACCATGCGGGTGGCGCAGAAGCTGTACGAGGGCGTGAGCCTCGGTGAGCAGGGCACGGTCGGTCTGATCAGCTACATGCGTACCGACTCCACCCACCTGTCGCAGGAAGCGGTGGCCGAACTGCGTGAAGTCATTGCCCGCGACTTCGGCCAGGGTGCACTGCCCGCCGCGGCAAACGAGTACCGCACCAAGTCGAAGAACGCGCAGGAAGCCCATGAGGCGATCCGCCCGACCTCGGCCAAGCTGACCCCGAAGTCGGTCGCCGCGCATTTGAACCCCGACGAACAGAAACTCTATGAGCTGATCTGGAAGCGCGCGGTCGCCTGCCAGATGGTGCCGGCCACCATGAACACGGTCAGCGTCGAGCTGGCCGCGGGCCGTGACAACGGCTTCCGCGCCACCGGCACCACCATCATCGATCCCGGCTTCCTGGCCGTGTACGAAGAAGGCACCGACCAGAAGGCCGCGGATGCCGACGACGAAGGCCGCAAGCTGCCGGCGATGAAGCCGGGCGACATCGTGCCGCTGACCGCCATCGTCATCGACCAGCACTTCACCGAGCCGCCGCCGCGCTTCTCCGAAGCCAGCCTGGTCAAGACGCTGGAGGAGTACGGCATCGGCCGCCCGTCGACGTATGCCAGCATCATCCAGACCCTGCTCGCACGCGAATACGTCATGTTGGATAACCGGCGGTTCCGTCCGTCCGATGTCGGCCGCGCGGTGGCGAAGTTTCTGTCCGGCCATTTCGCCCGCTACGTCGACTACGACTTCACCGCCAAACTCGAGGACGAGCTCGATGCGGTGTCACGCGGCGAAGAGGACTGGCTGCCCCTGCTGGAGCGCTTCTGGAAGCCGTTCAAGACGCTGATCGACGACAAAATCGAATCGGTCGACCGCAGCGACGCTACCGGCGCGCGCGTGCTCGGCAACGATCCGAGAACCGGCCTGCCGGTCAGCGTGCGGCTGGGGCGGTTCGGACCCTTCGCCCAGATCGGCAGCAAGGAAGACGAGGACAAACCGCGCTTCGCCTCGTTGCGCCCCGGCCAGAGCATGCACACGCTGAGCCTGCAGGAAGCGCTCGACCTGTTCCGCCTGCCGCGCACGCTCGGCACACACGAAGGCGAGGAGGTCACCGTCGGCGTCGGCCGCTTCGGCCCCTTCGTCAAGATCGGCAGCATCTATGCATCCTTGAAGACCGAGGATGATCCCTACGAGATCGACTTGGCCCGGGCGTTGGCGCTGGTGCAGGAAAAGGCCGAAGCCGCGGCCAACCGGCTGATCAAGAAGTTCGACGGCAGCGCGATCGAAGTCGTCAACGGCCGCTACGGGCCCTACGTCACCGACGGCGAGAAGAACGGCAAGATCCCGAAAGATGTCGAGCCGACTTCGCTGAGCCTGGCCGACTGCGAGGCGATCATGGCCACGGCACCGGCACGTGGTGCCAAGCGCGGCAGCGGCCGTGGTGCGGCCCGCGGCGGCGCACGCAAGGCCGGCCCCGAGAAGATCGCGGCGGCCAAGGCACCGGCGAAGAAGGTTGTCGCCAAGAAAGCGGCGGCCAAAAAAGCACCCGCCAAGAAGGCCGCGGCGAAGAAGGCCCCGGCCAAGAAAGCAGCGGCCAAGAAGACGGCCGCGAAGTCGGTGGCAGTCAACGAGGCGCCGCCGTTCTGAGCTGACGCGCAGCCGCCAGCGTTCGCTGGTGCTGCGCATGCTTCGTTCCGTGCGCCCCTGTCTGCGCCTGTCGCCGATCGGTCGTCGCGTCGAGCGCCCGTCGCGCAGACTCGGCCCTTGAAGGCACTGGCTCCGACCCAGAAGCTCAAGGGCAGTGGACGCTGAGCCTCATCGCGCGCTTGTGCACCTCGTGCGCTCCGCAGAAGCGATTGCAGCTGATCATTCACGGCCCGAACGCATCGGTCCGTGATGGCGCCATCGGCTTCGAGCATTCATGCTGCGGGGCGATGTTGCTTTCCGCGGATAGGCTCGCCTCCCACAGTGCGACCGGGCACCACGAGCAGACACTGCCGCGGGCCCTCGAGCGAATCGCCCATGTCACCCGTAGTCAGCGCTCAGAACTCCGCCCGTGCAGCGTGCAGACTCGATGCGGAATCTGGCGCATTGCAAGCCTCTGCTACCATCCACGCCGATCTCACTTGGGAGTCATCGATGCGCCTGCGCCCTGTTCTGGTTTCCGCGATTCTGTTGAGCCTCGTGGCCTGTGGCCGCGACGCGGGCCCACTGCCGCCGCTGGGCTACGCGCCCGCGGATACCCCCTATGTGATGGGCGCCATCGAAGGAATGGCCGAGGCCGACGTGCGCGCTTGGTTGAGCAAAACCGATGATGTGCCCGCCCTGTATGTCGACCTGCTGGCACCGGCGATCGCCGAGCTCGAAACCAAACCGCCCGACGAAGCCAAGGCGCTGCCGATGCTGCGCGCGCTGAACGCTGAGTTCGACGGCAAGACCAGCACCCAGATCGTTGCCGATTGGGGCCTGTCCACCACCGCACGTTCGGCGCTGTTCGGGATCGACCTGGTCCCGGTGCTGCGGGTGGAATTGGCCGACTCCGAGAAATTCCGCGCCGGCGTGGAGCGTGTCGCCGCGGCAGCGGGAACCAGCCTGTCGAAGGCGCGCATCGACGCATTGGACTACTGGTACTTCCAGCCGGACGACGCACCGCTGCGCCTGTTGCTGGCACTGCACGAAGGCCAGCTGGTCGCCAGCATCGCCCCGGCAGGCGCCGACGAGAGCCTGCTGCGCCGACTGCTGGGCCTGGAGCTGCCGGCCGACAGCCTGCTGGATGCCGGCACGCTGCAAAACTTGAACAAACGCTTGGGCTATGTCCCCCAAGGGTCTGGCTATCTCGACCACGCGCGCTTGTTCGAGCTGGTCGCGCAGCCGATGTCGGCCAACCAGTCCGCCTTCCTCAAAGCGCTCAAGATCACCCCCGAGCCGCTCAGTGAGGCCTGTCTCGCCGAAGGTCGCGAGCTGACCAAGCAGTGGCCGCGGACAGCGATGGGCTACACCCGCCTGGACCAGCAGGTGCAGTCGATGCGTCTGGTGGTGGAAACCCCACCGTCAGTGAGCACGGACCTGCGCACGCTGCTGGCACCTACGCCCGGGCTGGCCCAAGGCGGCACGTCACTGGCCAACTTCTCCTTTGCGCTCAAGGTCGATGCGCTGCCGCAACTGGCCAGCAAGTGGGCCAGTGCGGTCGAGGCCAAGCCCTGGACCTGCGAGATGCTGCAGCCGCTCAATGCGAGCTTCGCGCAAATGCGCGACGGCCTGGCCAACCCTGCTGTCTATGCCGTCGGCCCCGCCGCCAACAGCGTGCACGTGATGCTGTCCAAACTGGTGCTGCCCAAGGACGAAGACGGCGAACCCGAATTCGCCGGCACCCTGCTGATCGGCTCGCCCAATCCGCAGGGACTGGTGGCGATGGCGCGCAATTTTGTGCCGCAGCTGTCGGAGCTGAAGCTCGAACTCGATGCCGAGCCGGTGGCCCTGCCCACCCTGCCGGATTCACCGGTGGAGCTGGAGCTGTTCGGTGCTGCCAGCGCCAATGTACTGGGCATTGCTGTGGGCGCCAGCGAGCGCGACGGCCTGCGGGCCGCGATGACAGTCGACGCGACCGGCCCGCAGCCGATCATGCAGGGCGGCTACCAGGGCAAGTTCTACGCGGACGTGATGCGCCAGATGGCCGAGCGGGCCGCGCAGGAAGATCCGAATGCGCCCGACATGCAGGCGATGTTCGATCTCTACGAGCGGTTTATCGCCCGCACCGAAACCCGGCTCCTGTTCACCGAAGCGGGCATCGAGCTGATCAGCAGCAACGAGATGCCCTGAAGACAGCGCCGGTGTGCCGCGAGTGTCTGTACTCGCGGCACGCTCGCCGATCATCGTCAGCCGCGTCTAGAACCCGTACTGGCTGAAGCCACCGTCCACTGCTATGCACTGGCCGGTGATGTAGCTGGCCGCAGGCAGGCACAGAAACGCCACCGCGGCGGCGACCTCCTCCGGCTCACCAACCCGGCGCATCGGCGTGCGCTCGATCACTTCGTCGAAGTAGTCAGGATCGGCCAGCTTGGGCGAAGTGCGACGGGTGCGGATGTACCAGGGCGCGACGGTGTTGACGCGAATACCGTCAGCGGCCCACTCGCAGGCGAGGTTGCGCGACAGCTGGTGCACGGCGGCCTTGCTCATGCCGTAGGGAGCGCCGGTGCGCACATGGTTCAGGCCCGAAACAGACCCGATGTTGACGATGCTGGCCTGGCCGTGTTGCCGCAGCAGCGGGTACGCCAGCCGACACAGGTCGAAGGGCGCCGCCAGGTTCAACTCGATGATCGCCCGCCACTGCGCGTCCTCATAGTCGACCGCCGCGCGGCTGTCATTGGTGCCGGCGTTGTTGACCAGCACCGACAATCCCTCGCCGCGGTCCTCGATCCAGTCCAACAGCGCGATGCGGCCATCGGTGTCGGCCAGATCCGCCGCGAACACGGCGCAGTCCAGGCCCGGGAGATCGTCTTCCAGTTCGGCCTGGACCGCGTCGAGCCGATCCGACTCGCGCGCGACCAGCCGCAAGGCAGCACCGAGGCTGCCCAGCTCGCGGGCGATTGCCAGCCCGATGCCCCAGCTGGCACCGGTCACCAGCGCGACCTGACCATCCAGGCGCCAGCGGGAAAGGCTCATGCGAATTCTCCAGTCTGCGTGCGTGGGCATAATCGCAGGCCCAGCCGCCTTGCGAGAACCCAGCCTGATGAAATCCGAACGCCACGCCGCCGCCCTGCTCTCCAGCATGCTGCTGGCTGCCTGCGCGGTCGACGCACCCGCGCCGGACTGCAGCGCCTCAGCGCAGTGGCGCGCCGGTCAGGCTGACACCGCACTGGATCCCCGCTGCAGCAGCGACGACGCCCGTCAGGCGCATACGCTGGGTGCCGAACTGGCGCGCCTGCGCGCCGAGTTCGATGCGGTCGGTCTGCAGCTCAAAAGCACCGATGCGGCGAGTGCCGGCGCACTGACGCGACGCCAGCGCCAGCTGCAGATCGATATCGAAGCCATCGAGGGCGTGGCCAAGGTGCAGAGCTGGTAAGCCCCGCGTTCGGACGGAGCCCGCCGCAGACTGCGCGGTCAGCGTAGTCATCCCGATATCGGATGCGGGGCCTACGCTCGAAGGCAAGCGACGATGGCGTCAGCGCTGCTTGAGCCGCCTGTTGAACCGGCGAACCTGTCCAACAGGCGATGCCCGCGCTCAGTCGCCGAGCGGGATCACTTCCACATCTTCGAAGCTCGAGGATTCCGGCTGCGCAGGGCTGCGTTGCGCAGCTGCGCGCTGCGGTGCCGCGCTGCCGCAGCGCCAGGTGCCGAAACGCTGTTCGCCATTGAGCGGCTCCGACAGCGGCTTCAGCGTATCGCCCTCACCGCCGGCGGCCTGATTGCGCGCCAGGGTTTCCAACTCGTCGCGCACCTTCAGCGCACTGCGGTCCACGAAACCGACGCGGTCGCGCACGCTGACGCTGATCTCGCTGAGCATGCGGCCGCAGCTACCCATCTCAGCCGCGGCGTCAACCACGCGGATCGCCTTGGCCTCCGGCTCGATCTTGACCCAGGTGCAGGCGGGCAGAACGGCAGCCAGCGCAACAGCGGTGGCAACAGCGCGAACGAAAGTACGCATCGGGTAGATCTCCGGATTCATGGGCGGCCGCAAGTCTAGCAAGCGGGTCCGGGCGTGCCTGTGGGCCGGGCTGCGGCAGACAGAGGGCGTTCAAGCGGGGGCAGCGGCCGAACCGTTGCCGCAGTCCAGCGCAACCGGACCCGAGGGCTACTCGAGTTTCGCCGGGAACTGGAGGATTTGGGTGCTGGGGCGTCGAACTCGTCGGGGAAGCGGACAACGATGGCCTCGTAGCTGAGGTCCATGCGGTCGATGTCCTCCAGTTCGCGGTACGCCTTGGAGGGGCGTGGATTCAACACCATGCGTTCGGCGGGGTGCAGCGGGCCGGGTTTGCGGAGCATCTTGCGTGTGCGATTGGCGTGGCACTTACGCCTTAGCACTCGGGTCTGCTCCTGCTCGTACAGATAGATAGCAACGGCGATCGCCCGAGCCGCGGGGCTGTTGTAGCCCTCTTCGCGTGCCCGCAAATCCAGGCCCCGAAGATGGGTCTGCTCGGCAAGCTCAGGCTGACCAAGCCGACGTGCGTTGGCTGCAAGATTGCGGGCCTCGGCTGCGGTGCTCAGCTTGGCGAAGCGCTTCTCGATTTCTTCGGGCGTCACGGCTTTCCCCGGTGTTGAACACTGAGTGTGGATAGCCCATGACGACGAGTGACCGCAAGGGTCCAGGAGCCTGATGCAGCTCAAACCACCGAAGGCTCACCAAGGCGCAGCGGCGTATCGATTTTGTCGCGTCAGCTCAATGGAAGCCGACTTATCGGCATCTTTCACGCCTCCGCGGGATGGTGCTTTCGGCGGCACCTCAAGCGACGTCGCGCGATGCCTGTTCAATCAGCTCCGCGGGCACGCCGCGCTTTCGCAGCGCTTCAGCCAGGCGGGCGGCAGGGCCGAGCAGGTGGGTGGCTTCGTCGCGTCGCAGGCCTTCGCTGACATAGGCTTTCAGCAGCGCCTGATAGCCGCTCAGGCCCTTCAGCGGCGCCAGCGTTTTCAAGGAATCGACCACGTCCTGCGGCATGCGCAGCGTCACCGAGACCATCGGCCGGTCTTTAACGAGTCGGTTCTTGAGCTTGTCAGGAATCATAGGTCTGTCGCTCCGTGGGGGTGGCCTTGCGGGCCGAGAAGATGCGGATGCAGTCGCCCTCAATGATCCGGTGCACAACAAACAGCAGACGCCCCAGAGCGTCAAAGCCGACTAACGCATCGCGCGGCTCCTGGTTTCGTTCGGCTTCGACAAGGCGCAGGAAGGGGTCGAAGAAGGCTTCGGCCGCCTGCTCGAAGCTGACGCCGTGTTTGTGTTGGTTGCGCTGGGCGTTGGCGGCAGCCCAGACAGAGGCGACGCCATCGCCCACATGTCGGTAAGCGTCCGCCCACCTCACCTACCTTCCTTACCTGATTCTCCCGACCGTCTCCGGTTTCCCCAACGGAGGACCGGTCGATGGCGTGTTCGGAGGCGTGGCGGTGGCGGGCGCAT
>NZ_JBILJQ010000127.1:0-7398 GCF_044377145.1 Aquimonas sp. | reverse complement strand
CGGCTGCCGACGACCCGCAACCGGGACATCGACGGCCTGTTGCCCGTGCAGGGCTGGACGCCGCTCAGCGGCTGAGGCTCAGCACGGCGAGTGGCGAAGCGGTAGGTGGGTTGGCCGGACGCTTACGCTACATCGCGCGTCCGGCGATCAGCGAGAAACGGCTGTCGATCTCAGCGCAGGGCAGGGTCCGGTACGAACTCAAGACTCCGTGGAAGACCGAGCGAGCACAGCGAGCGTTGCCGCACAGCGGCCGAGCGGCACGACTCACGTCGAGTTCGAGCCCATCGACTTCATTGCCAAGCTCGCGGCCCTGGTCTCGCCGCCACGTGCGCATCTGACCCGGTTCCACGGCGTCTTCGCACCAAACGCCAACCTGCGAGCGCAGTTGACGCCATCGGGGCGAGGCAAGCGGCCTGCGACCGAAGCAGCGCGGGTCGTTGCGATGGGCCTGCATGCCCCGTCGCGGCCAGCCGCGCAACAAAAAATTCATGCAATCAGGTGTCGGGTAGATCGACGTGTCGGCGTCTTCCCTGCCGATGGCCCGCAAGGGTAGACCTGAAGAGAACACTGATGCCTCGTGCCACCCGCTTGTCCTGTTTCATCTCGACCCTGCTGATCAGTGGTGCCATGGGTGCTGCATGTCCGGCCCACGCGCAGGACGGCGGAAGCAGCCATGACTCCGCTCCATTCGCGATTGCGCGTCAGCCGCTGGATGCGGCGTTGACCGCGTTCTCACGCGAGACCGGTCTGCAGGTGATCGCCAACAGTGCGCTGCTGGCCGGTCGCGAGGCGCAGCCGGTCAATGGCAGCATGTCGGCGCAGGCTGCTCTCAACACGCTGCTGAGCGGGAGCGGCTTGAGCGGCGAGATCGTTGATGGATCCGTCTACCTCAAGCCGAATGCGGCGCCCACGACGGAGGCGGGCACGCCTGAGCCCGAGCGTGGGTTGGAGGCCCCGGGCCCGGCCGCAGAGTTGGACACCATCGTAGTGGTCGGGGGTTACCGGCAGGCGCTGGAAAACGCTCGCGACAGCAAGCGTAATGCCAGCGACATCCGCGACAGCATCTTCGCAGACGATATTGCGGACTTCGCCGATCTCAATCTGGCGGAGGCGATCCAGCGCGTGCCGGGTGTGTACATCACCCGTGATGGCGGCGAAGGTCGGCAGGTCGCCTTGCGCGGTCTCGGTCCGGACTACACCCGGGTGCAGCTCAACGGCCTGGAAGCGCTGACCACCACGGCGTCCACCGACCAGCGCGGCGCGGTCAATCGCGGTCGCGCCTTCGATTTCAATGTCTTCGCATCGGAGCTGTTCAATCGCGTCGACGTGCGCAAATCGACCGAAGCTTCGCTGGATGAGGGTGGTATCGCAGGCACCGTCGAACTGCGCACCGCCAAGCCCTTCGACTACCGCGGCTTCAAGCTGGCGACGGCGGCTCAGGCCTTCTACTCCGAGCGCGCGGATGAAGTCGCCCCGCGCGCGGCTGCCTTGATCTCCAACACCTGGGGCGATTCCTTCGGTGCCCTGTTGTCAGTGGCCTACACCGATCGGCTGGTAGTGGAGGATGGCGTGCAGACCATCCGCTGGCAGTCTGGTGGCTGGACGCTGGCCAATGTGGACCCGAGCGTTGACCCTGCCATCGTTGCGCGATTGAACAGCACCGGTTCGGATCGCCTGTTCTATCCGCGCACGCCGCGCTACTTCAACTTCATCCACGAGCAGCAGCGACTGGGCGTCACGGGTGCCCTGCAATAGCGGCCTTCCGCGGTGCTTGAGTTCGACTACGACCTGCTCTATGCCGGCTATCAGGCGCGCCGCTACGAGAACTTCCTCGACGCGCAATCGTTCACCCGCACCAATTCAACCGGCTTGCCGGAAACGATGATCCGCAGCCTTGAGGTCAATGGCAACGATATCGTTCGCGCCCAGCTGGGCAACGTCGATACGCGACTGGATGCTCGCCGTGATGAAAGCGACACGCGCTTCATCCAGCACTCCCTGGTGGGCCGCTGGGCCGCCACCGACCGTCTCGACGTTCGCGGCCTGCTCGGTTCCAACGAGTCGGACTTCGAGAACGACACGCTGACGCTGCAGGCGATCTCGGACAACAGCGATTTCGCGTGGGATTTTCGTGGCAATGACCGCGTGCCTCTGTGGGACTGGGGCGTCGATCTGACCAGCGCCGAGCCGTGGCGCCTGGACCTGTACCGCCCGCGTCGCAACGAGGTGGAGAACAGCTACCGCAGCGCCAAGCTGGACATCGACTACGACCTCGGATCGCTGCTGCTTCGCGGCGGCGTGGCCCAGACCCGCTACGACTTTCGCCAGCGCGACTTCGGCATCGATGTGACCACCAGCGGCTTGATCCGCGGCCGCCGCATAAACGATCTCACCATAGCGCTGCCCTACGGGTTCGGAAACAACTTCAACCTGCCGCCCGGTGCGCCGAGCACCTGGCTGGTGGTTGATCTGAACCGTGCTTCCCAAGTGCTGAATCTTGATCAGTTCGCGGCTGCGCGAATGCAGCTGCAGGCGGCCAGCAACCGGGATGTGCGGGAAGAATCCTTTGCTGCCTATGTGCAGGCCGATTTCGACTTCGGCATCGGCAACACCCTGCTGCGCGGCAATGCCGGCGTGCGCCGCGCCGCCACCGACCTCACTGCGACAGGCACGCTGGGCAATCTTCCGGTGAGCTTGCAGCGCGACTACGCGCGGTATCTGCCCTCACTCAATCTGACCTGGGAGCTGCAGGAAGACCTGCTGCTGCGTTTCGCTGCCAACCGCAATTTCACCCGCCCGACCCTGACCTCGCTGACTCCGAACGGTACGGTCAGTCTGACCACGCGCACGATCGCTTATGGCAATCCAGATCTCGCACCCTTCTCGGCGGACTCCTACGACCTTTCGCTCGAGTGGTACTACAGCGAGAGCGGCCACTTGGCGATGTCACCCTTCTTCAAGGACGTTGACGTATTCGTGGTCAGCCAGAACAGCCAGCAGACCTATCTGGAGACGGGCCTGCCGATCGAGCTGCTCGGCGACCAGTCGCAGGCGACGCCGACCGATGTGTTCACGGTGCGCCGCCCGGTGAACGGTGGCGACGCACGCGTTCGCGGCATGGAGCTCATGGTCCAGCAGGGCTTCGCCTTCCTGCCGGGCTGGCTCGCCGGCACCGGCGTGGCGGCCAACTACACCTTCGTCGACAGCAAGGCGCCTTTCACTTTTCCGGACGGCAGCGTGCGCACCTTCGCCCTGCCTGGCGTTTCGCGGCACTCGGCCAACCTGACCGTGTACTACGAGAACGAGCGTTTCGGCGTGCGTCTGTCCGGCAATTACCGTGACCGCTACCTGACCGCGGTGCCGGGCGCCAATGGCAACGACAGCGCGGGCGACAACGCTGCCACGTATGTCGACTTCAGCGCGTTCTGGAACCTCGACGATCGCCTCAAGCTGACCTTGGAAGCGCTGAACCTCAGCAATGAGGCCGAGGATCAGTACGTCGACACCAGTGATCGAGTGAACTCTTACGCCAAGAGCGGCCGTCAACTGCTGCTCGGCCTGCGCTACAGCTTCTGATGCGGTCGCCAATGAGTTTCGGTCTGCGCCTGCGCTTCGCGCTGCTGGCGAGCCTTGCGCTCGCCGGCACCGCGCTGGGCAACCCCCGACATTGCGTCAACGCGCCAGATCGGGCACAGCAGGCAATCCTCATGATCGCCGACGGGGTCGGCTTCAATGCCTGGCTCGGTTCCGGCTACTACCACCACGGGCAAGCCCGCGGCTTCCGCTATCAGCAGTCTTTGGGCGAGGACGTGGACCAGGTGCTGCTGGGCGTCGCTACGCAGGCCCTGCATGAGGGATCTGAGCCGCGCGATGCAGGCTATTCGCCGCGGCGTCGCTGGGCCAGCGGGCTGTTTCAGGTCGATGCAGCCGCGACGACCGACTCTGCTGCCGCCAGCACTGCGCTGCACACGGGTCGCAAAACCCTGCGACGCTACATCGGCCTTGATGCCGGCGGCCGGCCTCTGGACAGCCTGCACAGGATGGCTGCCCGCAGGGGCCTGCGCACGGGCGTGGTCAGCAGCGTGCCGGTGTCCCACGCGACGCCTGCGGCGGCGTGGGCACGGCAGCGTGATCGCGACGAGTTCGCAGCGATCTTTCGGCAGATGAGCGATGGCGCGCTGGATCTCATGATCGGTGCGGGTCATCCGTATTTCGACGACGTCGGTGCGCCCGTCGAGTCTCCGTCCGACGCGGCCTTCGAGGTGGTCGGGGGTCGGGCGCGCTTCGAGCGTCTTCGCAGCTCAAGGGGTTTGCACGGGTATGCCTTCGTTGACAGCCTTGCCGAGTTCGAGGCGCTGGCTGCGGGCGAGGCCTTGCCGGCGCGCGTGTTCGGGCTGGCGCCCGTGCGCCAGACCTTGCAGCAGGCCCGTCCCCGGGGCCAGGTGCCCAACCCGGCGGTGCCCGGACTGCCGCTGCTGGCGCAGGCGGCCCTGCGGGTGCTTTCCAGCAGGGCGGGGGGGTTCGTGTTGACCATTGAGGGCGGTGCCACCGACTGGGCCAACCACGCCAACGATCTGCCCCGGTTTGTCGAAGAAATGGGCGACTTCGAACGCAGTGTTGACGCGGTAGTCGAGTGGGTCGAGCAGAACTCGTGCTGGCAGGACACGCTGCTGATCGTCACCGCCGACCACGAAACGGGTGGTCTCTGGCCGGGCGGAAGTTGGGAGGATGTCGACGGCGATGGGCGTTACACGCCCGCAGTCGACACCGTGATCGGGCATCGCGCACCGCGCCCCACCGCACGCGGCGTTCTGCCGGATCTTGTCTACGGCACGGACAAGCACAGCTCCGAGCTGGTCCCACTGTGGGCTCTCGGACGAGGCGCGCGGGAGCTTGCGATCGACGCCCGTCGCGACCGGCGGGCGCAGTCGATCTGGGGTCCACCCCTGGCGTGGGACGGGCGCTACATCGACAACACCGCGGTATTCCATGGCATCGCCGAGGCGCTCGGGCTGGCGCCGACTGAAGGATCCCGCACGCCATGAACGCGTTCGTCCTGCAACATGTTTTCGCTAGGCTCCCGCAGATGCCCGGCACCGACACCGGAATGCGTGGATCCATCATGTCGAGCCCTTTGGGCTGTCCCGTGGAACGCGAAGTCGAAGCGCCGAAGCCCGCTGCGGCGCAGAGCAGCGTCGACTGGGCTGAAGTCGGCGCGGCCCTGCGCAGCTTTCTGCTCGCGCGTACGCGTCACCCCCAGCTGGCCGAGGACATCGCCCAGGAAAGTCTGCTGCGCGCTCTGGCCTTCCAGCGCGAGAACATCGTTGGCAGCGCCTATGCCCTGAGCTTTCGAATCGCCCAGAACCTGCTCTGCGAGCACGCACGACGGGCGCGTCCGACCGAGTCGATCGATAGCGTCGATGTGCCGTGCGAAGCCCCCAGGCCTGAACAGCTGCACGAGCAGCGCAGCGAGATGCGGGCGGCGCTGGAATTGATCCAGGCGATGCCGCCGCTCCGACGGGAGGTGTTCCTGAGGCGACGCGTCGAGGGCGAAAGCTGTGCCGATATCGGCGCGGCGCTCGGCCTGAGTCCAAAGGCGGTCGAGAAGCACATCACCCGCGCCTTGCTCGATCTGCAAGACTTGCGCGCCCGCGCGACCGATTCGGGAGCCTGCTGATGCGCCTGGGCGAGAGCTCTCAGCGGTGTTCCCATCGTCAAGCCGACGATGCGCCCATCGCAGCGGTCGACGCCGAGGCAGCGGCTTGGGTGATGGCCTTGGCGGACGGTCATCTTGCTGCCGGCGATGAGCGCCGCTTCCAGCGGTGGATGGAGGCGAGCGCTGCAAACCGCCAGCGTTTTGCCGAACTGGCCGCGACGTGGCACTGGTCGAAGGATCCGGGAACTGTCGCGGTGCTGACCGCACCGAGATTGCGCGAAGATCCGACAGGTCTGCCGCCGCCCGGCCTGGCATCCGCAGGCCATCTTCAGAATGGCCGGCACGCACGCTTCGGACTGCGCAGGGCCTTGGGTATGGCGGTGGCGGCTGGGCTGGCGGCGCTCGCCCTGCTGGCAGGCTTGCCGGAGCAATCGCCAGAACCCACGGTGATTGCCACTGCGCCAAGCGAGCTGGTCGACCTGGATCTGCCCGACGGCAGCCGCATCAGCCTCAGCGGTGACACGCGGCTGGCCTATCGCCTCGATGAGCACCAGCGCGACCTGGAGCTGCTGCAGGGCGAGGCGTACTTCGACATCGCGCGCGACGGACGTCCGCTGCAGGTGCGGACCCATGCAGGCACGGTGCGCGTACTGGGTACCGCCTTCAACATCGACCTGTTGGCCGCAGAGGTGGCCGAGGTCACGGTCTACGAAGGCAGCGTCCAGGTCGACTCCGGTACGCAGAAGATCGAGCTCGGCGTCGGCGAAATGGCGCACATCGAGGCGAACGGCACGCCGAGGAAGAGTGCGCTGAACGAAGCCGGACCCGACTGGCGGAAGGGCTGGTTCGTGGCGCGCGACGAGAGTCTTGCCCGAGTTCTGCAGGAAGCCGCGCGCTTCTCGAAGCTGCCGCTGGAACTTGGCGATCCGGCACTGGAGCACATCCGTCTGAGCGGCCGGATCCGCGTGGCTGAGCCCGAGCGTGTGCTGGCCATGCTCGAACGTGCGTACAGCCTTCGCGTGCAGCGCCAGGCCGAGCGGATCGTGCTTCTGCCTGCGCGCGAAGAGGGCTGACAGCGCGCCCGCCTGCAACAGCCGCCTGTGGACGCCGGTGGCCGCGGCGCGGACTGAGAGAAATCGCAGTCGAACCCCGCTTGGATCAGCGCTTCCCCGGCTGTTTGAGGACACGGCAAGCGCCCGAGCGCTTGCCGTGTCGGTCAATTCATGGCGAACGCCTGTTCCAGGCTAATTCGCCGGAATCGGGCGCAGGCTGGTCGGGCGGTCGTTGAAGTCCGAGGGCAGGTTGCGCCAGCTGCTGCCTGACTGCGCGTCGAGACTGCGACCGCCGAAGTCGGCATGCTCGAACACGCGGAAGCCAAGCGTGCCGGCCGGCGCGGGGCCTGCATACCAGTAACTGCTGATGCGGTCATTGAAGGTTCGGCCGAGGTCGCGGACGCCGCCGGGTGAGCTGTCGATGCAGTCGACGATGCCTCTCCAGCCAGCTTCGGTGGCGTAGCACAGCTGCGAAGCGGTAGGCCTCACATCAGACTCGATCTGCCAGTCGAAACGGGTTGGCGCGCTGGAGTCTTTGGATGCGTAGGTGTCCTCGGTCCACAGTAAGCGTCCGCCCAAGCCACCTACTGCTTCCCCACTCGCCGTGCTGAGCCTCAGTTGCAGATCGGCGCCCAGCCCTCGATCGGCAGCAAGCTGTCGATGTCGCGGTTGCGCGGTATGCGTCCGCCC
>NZ_JBILJQ010000126.1:0-7448 GCF_044377145.1 Aquimonas sp. | reverse complement strand
CGTGACCCTGCCCAGTGAACTCGGAAGCAACGAGATCGCAAGCATGAGCGAATCCGCCACTCAGGAGAACGAATGACAGCTATCTGGTGAACAGGCTGTCTCAAAGGGGTTGACGCGTTCCGCAGGGCGTGGGCCGAGTTTCGCGATAGGCGATCGACTTGTCTCGTCAGTTCTTGAGCCGCCTTGTCTCAAATCACTAGATGTCAGATCCCGCTCGATTCCCGCTGGGCGCGGACTTGCACCCGAAGACCAGCGGTGCGCGAGCGTGGAGTCTTCCACGAGAGCGTCGGCGCCCCCATCAAACCGCACAGCTCCGTCTCCATTGAACCGTGAGTTCTTGCGCGCGCTTCACGCAGCGTACGAGCCCGTTCGGCAGCGGAGTGGCTTGAGCCCCTGCAAGAACCGACAGGATGCCCGGCGCGATACCACGCTCTTGAAAGGCTTCGCTGCCGCTTGCCAAAGCCCGTCGCAAAGATATGATTTTATTTGGCTTTCCGGCTCTATACGTTGCGCATCCGGACGACAGGCCTGAGGCGACAAGTGCGCCAGAATGCCAGTGATTGACTTGTTCCTTCCCTGAACTGCCCTTGCATGCCGGGGGCGTCGGGGTGCATCGTTGCCGCGCAAACAGTCGATTGCGTCACACAAAATGGCGCGACGGCGCGCCGCAGCTGCTCAGCCTTCTTGATTTCCCAGCCAACAGACAGCGCGCCGATGCGCCTGTGCTGGACGGCTGTTGCCCAACACAACAGGGGGAACCGATATGAGAACGTCCAAACGCTGCATCTGGCTGTCTGCACTGCTGCTGAGCGCCGCTGTCCCCAGCCAAGCAGAACCTGAAGGGGTGCCGGCGGTCGGCCCGAATGGCATTCGGCTGATCAACCCGAGCCTGTATGTGGCGCAGCCGCCGGCAGGCACGCCGACACCGCAGCGCGAGCCGGACATTGACCAGGCGCAGCTGCTGCAGAGCAAGTACCCGCTGGGGGTTGTGCTGGAAGCCGGGCAGAATCTGTTCAACACGCCGTTCGAGGCTGAGCACGGCCATGGCGAAGGCCGCAACGGCCCGCGCTCGCTGCAGCGCAAAACCTGGAACCCGCGCGGCAGCACCGAAGACCAAGATGCTTGGCCGTTCCTGCGCGTCAACGGCATCGACTCACAGAGCTGCTTCGAATGCCACAACACGATCGGCAAGGACGTGCCGCCCGGCGCGAAGACCGTTGCCAATGTGCGCCGCCCGGGCGCCCAGGGCGGCCCGGCCGGCGCGGCGAGTTCTGCTTTCATCAATGATCAGTTCCCGGAGTATCTGGGCCAGCCGAACTCGGTGCTGACCAAGTTCGTGCGCAACCCGCCGCATGTGTTCGGCACCGGCTACACCCAGCGTCTGGCCAGCGAGATGACCACCGAGCTGCAGGCGCAGGCGCAGTCCGCACGCATCGCCGCCAGCCGCACGCCGGGCACGCCGCAGTCGATTGCATTGGCCAGCAAGGGCGTCGACTACGGCAGCTTCAGCAGCACCTGCAGCAGTGCGGATCCGGACAGCTGCAAGGACGACTTGAGCAAGGTCGTTGGCGTGCAGGGCGACCTGATCGTACGGCCGTTCCAGTGGGGCGGCATTTCCTCGACCGTGCGCCACTTCGCGCGCGACGCGCTGGACTTCCATTTCAGCGTGCAGGCGGTGGAGAAGGTCGGCCATCTGGACTGCGATCTCGATGGTCTGATCGATGAGGTGACGGTCGGCAACGTCACCGCGCTGGCGTCCTACGTGACCATGTTCCGCCCGCCGGTGCAGGAGATCGATCCTGCCAAGGCGAGCTCGGTGACGCGCGGCCGCGAGCTGCTGGACAGCGTTGGCTGCACTGACTGCCATCGGGCCAGCCTGAAGATCGATCTCGCGGTGATGAGCATCCAGACCCCGCCGCTGATTCCGGAGGGCACGCCCTGCCCGGACGAAGTGTCCAGCCTGATCAACCCGGTCGCGGCCGAGGTGCACCCGGCGCTGGCGGAAAGCACTCAGCGTCTGCAGGCCGCGACAGCCAAAGTAGGTGCCGACGCCCTGGCGGCGGCTGAGGGTGCCGATGCGATCTATGCGGCACTGAAACCGCACCTGCACAGCGCCGTGCAGCCCAGTACCGACGACGTCAACTACCAGATCGACTTGAGCCTGACCGGGCTGGCCCAGAGTGATGTGCCGGCGTATGCATGGCCGCGGCTGCCGGCCGATCCCAACAACAGCGTCGAGGTGCCGCTGTTCAGCGATCTGAAGCTGCACTTCATGGGCAAGCAGCTCTCCGATGACTACGCGCAGGCCACCGATGGCGCCGGCTACTCCGCCCAGCCCGGCCATTACGTCACCCGGGTGCTGTGGGGCATCCGCGATACCGACCCCTATCTGCACGACGGCCGTGCCCGCACCCTGCGCGATGCCATCGCCCTGCACGGCGCCGAAGGCAGCGAAGCGGAGCCGGCGGCGACCGCCTTCGCGAAACTCTCTGCGGCCGACCAGCAGGCGCTGATCGATTTCCTCGAAAGCCTCCGGCTGCCGATCGCTGAAGGCGTGGAACAGCCGGAATACGTCAGCAACTGAACCTCCTCCTGACAGCGCCGGCCGTGTGGTCGGCGCTGCGGCAGCCTTCGCCACCCCGCCACAGGACACTCACGCATGAGCGCGCTCCACTGGGACATCACCCATCTACGCCAGCACCTGCAGTACGCGATCCAGCTCGAATACTGGACGGTGCCGTTCTACATGTGCGCGATGTACTCGATCAAAGATCCGACCAGCGACGCCTTCAAGCTGCTGCAGTCGATCGCGCACCAGGAAATGCTGCACATGCAGCTGGCCTGCAATGTCGCCAACGCCTTCGACACCGAGATCGATGAAGTGCAGGTCTTTGCAACACCGGCCTACGTAGGCACCCAGGTGCCACACCTGCAGTTCACCGATGGCGAGCTCAACCGCGACCCGTTCGACCCCAGCCTGTCCTATCGGCCCTACAGCGCAGAGCTCGGACCTTTGGACGAACCGCGCATCAACGCGATGTGCCTGATCGAATACCCCGAAATCGACAGCGGCGAGCCGCCGCAGCTCAAAGAAAATGTCAGCGAGTACAGCAGCATCGGCCAGTTCTACCAGGCGGTGCTGTTCGGCGCCGGCCAGCTGGCAGATCAGATCCGCGGCAACCTCAATCAGGTCGACCATTTCTCGCGCTTCTACCAGGGCTTCCCCGACCAGACCATTACCCTCGATGGCCGCCCGGGCTACGCCCAGGTGACACGCCTGGTGAATGCCATCACCGATCAGGGCGAAGGCGTCCGCCGCAGCAATGAGGTGCCGCCCGACTACCGCAACACCGCCGATGGCTTCAACAACAGTCAGGACCACTTCGACAAATTCAACCTGATCAAGAGCCTGACCCAGCGCCCCGAGTGCTACAGCGGGGTCGCCAACCCGCCGCCGGGCTCGGAGGGCGCGCGCGCGCAGCAGATCCTGATCGAGCAGTTCAAGCGCTTCCGCGCCGATCTGGTCAGCGAATTCAACGGCCATCACTCGCCAAACTTCGGGCCCAACATGGCCTCGCTGGGCGGCGCATTTCTCAACTGCTGGAAGAACGGCGCCCTGCCCCGTCTTGCCTGAACTGCGAGGTGAAACAACACCATGGCGACTTCTGACTACAGCTTCCGCGTGCATCCCGCAATCGGCTTTGCACGGGTGGGCAACAGCCCCGACTTCTACCTTGCACCCGAGACCCCAGCAGCGATGCCACTGGCCGGTAAGCGCTACACCGGCGGCATTCCGATCAATGCCACATCCGATGAGCCGATCCGCAGCTCGGAGCTGCGCGACGCGCAGGGCCGGCTGGTGCGCACGGCCGCGCGCTTTCGGATCTATGCCTATCCCTGCGCAGGTGCAGGCACCTGGCCCGCGCCCGCCGCAGAGGAGATCTGCGTCGGCAGCGTGGTCGATGGCCGACGCGTGGTCGACATCGTCTGGCAGGTGCATCTGGCCAACAAGAAGGCCAACCACTACGTGCTGGAAAACCCCGACATTGGCGATCGCGACCTGCTGATTCACGGCTACGCGCACGGCAATCTGCCGCCGCTGCGCAACCTCGACCGCGGCATCAACGCCAGCGAGCTTTCACGCCTGCGCAGCCTGGTGATCGACCCCGGCCCGCGCGCGCTGCTGGCCTCGGAGAAGACCCGCCGCGCGTTTGACCGAACTGATCCGGCCAGCTACTACGACGCCGCTGCCGGCGGCATCTGTACGATCGAGCACTACCCGAAGTCGTTCCCGCAGGACCATTTCCCGCTGTACAACCCGTGGGGCGAGATCGACACCCTAGGCGAGCTCAGCACCGACCCACAGGGCCGGCTGATTGTGGCCGGTGGCTATGGCCGTGCCTCGGCCATTCTGCAGGAGAACGACAGCGGAACCACCGAGCCCGCACCGCTGCAGAACGCGGTCGACAACGACGGCTGGTTCGACGACTGCTCGGACGGCCCGGTGGATGCGACCCTGGTGTTCAATGACGGCAGCCGGGTCGCCGTGCATGGCGCCTGGGTCAACGTGACCGACCCGGCATTCGCGCCGCAGACCCAGAACGTGGTCTCGCTGTGGGACGACGTCTACGACACCTGGGTGCGCGAACTCGATCTGCAGCCGGAGGTGTATTCGCAGGGCCGCTTCCAGGCCGACTTCAAACCGGCCTTCGCCGATCAGATCCAGCCGTTCTTTGTCGCAGCCTCTGTTCAGCGCTGGAACACCAACCTGCCGCGCTTCGCGATCGAAGCCCACGATGCGGTGGGCCGGATCCGCGCAGAAGACGACCCGCGCCAGACGATCATGAGCGGCCTGGCCTTTGTGCGCGATCCGAACCGGCCGCAGCAGTCCAGCCAGGGCGCGCCGTTCATGCCGCTGTCCCTGGGTGACAACGGCAAGGCCTTTCTGTCGCCCAGCCTGACCCAGTACTTTCTGCTGTCGCAGTGGGAGCGCGGCCACTACAGCCGTACCCCGCTGCCGCTCGGTGCTGGCGAGCGGCTGGACCGCGACGTGCTGATCAACTGCCTCGGCGGCCGCTTCAGCCCCGGCATCGACATGACCTTCATCGTTCGTCAGCCGGGCTTCTATCGCGCCGATTGGCGTACGGCTGGCTGCGGTCCATTCCGGGTGCGCGCGGCGCGCATCGACTACGCGAAGGTACAGGCCGGACGACCGGTGCTGGGCGCCGGCTGGATCCCTTTGCACAGCGTCGATGGTGCGGTCGAACCGGGCGATGCTTCGAAATTCATGTCGGTGCCCTGGCATACCGACTACAACTCCTGCGGTACCCACGAGACCGCACCGAATCCGGCCGACAACACTCAGCCGGCCGCGACCACGCTGTACTGGTCGTGGCCGGCGCAGCGACCGGTGGCGGTGTACACGGCGGACGACGCCCGCACCGGCAGCCTCGACACCCAGCGCTATTCGGTGCGCGGGCCCGGCACCGAATCGCCTGACCCGGCCCAGCAAGGACGTTTCCAGCAGTACATCGACTTTGTGCATCATTGGCCCAAGGTCGGCACGGTGCTGCAGGCGACCCAGATCGACGACATCAAGGGCGAGTTCAAGGACGACTGGTATCTGGAGGTGCAAAGCCAGTTCGACAATGAGTTCTCCACCGTCGCGCCCTGGCCGATCAACGGCCTGAAGCCCAGCCCGAACTGAGCGTGGCGCGCATCTGCATCATCGGCGGCGGCCCCGCCGGCTGCGCTGTCGCGCTGGCCCTGTACGCGCAGGGTCAGCGCGATATCGCCGTGTTCGAAGCCGGTGACCATTCGCAGCAGCGGATGGGCGAAAGCCTGCCGCCGGACATCGCCCTGATGTTCGAACGGCTGGGCATCCAGCAGGCGTTTCTGGCCGAGCAGCATTCGCCCTGCATGGGCAGTGCCTCGGCCTGGGGCAGCGATGCGCTGGGCCATAACGATTTCATCGCCAGCCCGCACGGCCCCGGTTGGCATCTGGATCGGCTGCGTTTCGAGCGCTTTCTGGCGCAGCAGGTGCGCGAACGCGGGCTGGCTGTGCATACGCAGACGCGCGTACAGCAGGTGCAGCGGCATGCACACGGTGGGTTCGTGCTGCAACTGCAGACGCGGGTCGGTCAGCAACGGCTTGAACGCGCGCAATGGGTGATTGATGCGAGCGGTGTACAGGCCGGCGTAGCGGCACGCCTCGGCGCGCGCAGACGCATGTACGACCAGCTGCTGGCGGTGGCCGGCGTGTTCATGCTGGACGCCGATGACGATTTCCCCCAACTGACCCTGCTCGAAGCCTGCGAGTACGGTTGGTGGTACGCCGCGCGCCTGCCGGATCGCCGCGTGCTGGCGATGGTGGCCAGCGATGCGCCGACCCTGAAGGCGCTCAAGCTCGATCAGTCTCCGGGTTGGCTGTCGGCGCTTGCCCGCACTGCGCATCTGGCGCCTGCGCTGGCGGCTTCGCAGTGGCGGCCGCAGAAGCTCGCGGTGCAGCTGGCCGCGAGTTCACAGCTTGAGCCCTGTGCCGGCGCCGGCTGGATCGCCGTCGGCGACGCGGCCTGCTGCTTCGACCCCTTGAGTTCGCGCGGCATCTACAAGGCCTTCGGCGATGCCGAGGCCGCCGCCCGCGCGATCTGCGCCGACCCGCAGGCGCATCACGAGCCCGCCGCCACCCTGCCCTATCGTCTGCATCAGCAACGCCAGTTCAGTGACTATCTTCAGCAGCGCGCACACCTGTACGCGCTGGAACAACGCTGGCCGCAGTCGGGGTTCTGGCAGCGCCGACAGGCGGTCAGCGCGGCGGCTTGAGCACGTTTGCTCAGGTGCGCCCGACATTCGCGGCGGATGCGTCCTTCAGCCGCGCCATCAGATGCACATCGGCGTGCTCGCCGGCGCGCAGGGCATAGCCCAGCGCAGTGCCTTCGCGGATGAATCCGTGCGCGGTGAACAAGGCCTGCGCCGCTTGGTTGTCGGTGTAGACCTCAAGCTCGATGCGCTGTACGCCCAGCCAGCCGAAGCACTGCTCGATCGCCGCCTGCATCAGCGTATGACCGACGCCGCGCCGGCGCGCAGACTCCGCCACGCCGAGGCCGATGTTGGCGACATGGCGGCGACGCGGGCTCTGGAACACCTCGATGCCGATCTGGCCCAGCACCTGGCCAGCGCTGCGGTGGTCAGCGCTCTCGCGACCCGAGTCAACCGCTGCGTCTTCCACGCCATGCCGGTCGCCGATTCCACGCTATGCCGGTCACCCGTTCCAGCGCATGCGGGTCGGGGTGTAGGCGGGTAACCCGCTACCGTCGGCCTCCCAGCCCTACGCGCCTACACTCCACGAGACAGTGACGCAGCACGTTATCTCTCATTCTAGGGCGGCTTTGTTCGGAGACTCCCATGCCAAAGCCGTTGCGGGTTCGCCCGCCAGAAACATCTTCCGC